>CAMDGH010000006.1 GCA_945897755.1 Chryseobacterium gleum
ATCACCTGTGCGTGTATAAATTTTCATAGTAATTCTTATTTTAAGTTAATAGCGAATTGTAAAATGTTCTTTTTCTTTGGTTTTCTTTTTTAATAAGATTCCCATTCTAAATAAATCGATAGTTAGATGGTAGTTTGAATCTGTTGTAAGTAATTGCCAATAATCAAACATGTCTTGACTCCATCGAATATCATCTAAGATAAAGAGTGTTTCGTCATGTGTTACTGAATCTAGTAAATATAAATAGTTTTTTAGAGAGCTACTTCGATGATCACCATCGATATAAACAATGTCAAAGACGAGTTTGTTTGTTGATAAAAATTGTTCGAAGGTTTGGTGAACGCATTCAATGTTTTTTTGCTTGTATTTTAAGATTGATCTTTCAGCAATGGAATGTAGTGTTTTATCTCCTTCAACGGTAATTATTTTTGTTGCTGCGGGACTTCCTTTTGCAAGATAAAATGTTCCCACACCCAAATTTGTGCCAAGTTCTAATGTGTTTTTAGGCTTATAATGGTTACTTATGTTGTAAAGTAACGATCCATATTTTTTGCTTACTGCAGCGTTTTTATAGATAGAGGAGATACTTCGATCTACCCCTTTTTTTTTACTTCCCGCACCAAAATCATGGATGATAATGTGTTCCTTTGAATATTGAAAGTCAGCGCGAAGTAGATTGAAGAATTCTTTTTGTGCGTTGTTAATTTTACTTTTTAGACATTTATCTGTGAAATTATATACAAAGGGGGAATGAATACCATGTCTTTTTTTGGAGCTAACTATGTATTTTATATATTCGCAGATTAAATTCATTGTACAAAGAAATGAAAAATCGAATTAAATGAATCAATCTGTGTTTGAAAATTTAGATATTGATCAACAAAGAGATCGCGTTTTTGGTCAACAGCCCGACTTAAATTTGATCTCACCATGTAAATTAGGTGAGGGTGTAATTTCTTGTCAAGAAGATCAAAAGGAATTGTTAATTGATAAATTTGATAATTCGAACGTTAACGCTACTTTTTTTGTGCCTGCTTCGGGTTCAGGTTCTCGTATGTTTCAGTTTTTGTATGAGTTTTTAGAAGAGCCTAA
The DNA here is from genome assembly GCA_945897755.1 of Chryseobacterium gleum. GTDB lineage: Bacteria > Bacteroidota > Bacteroidia > Flavobacteriales_D > Crocinitomicaceae > CANHVK01. Next base: position 1,093 of record CAMDGH010000006.1, read on the forward strand.
TGATGATAATACAAGTCAAGTTGAGCGTTTTTTTAATCACATAGAGGATTTTTCTTTTTTTAATAAGCTTCCCCTGAGTGTAAGAAAGAAATTGCAGAAGCAAGATGTTAATTTAGATGAGTTTGTTCGTTATCTTCTTACTGACCAAGGGATGGGATATGGTGATTTACCAAAGGGTCTTATTCCCTTTCATAATATAGGTCCTTTTGTTTTGTGTCCCTACCAAGAACAATTGTTACAAGGACTGACAGTCAAGGAGTCAAATTTGAAATTTCATTTTACGATTAAACCATCGTTTGAAAAACTGATCGATAAAAATATAAGTGCGGTAAAAGAATTTATAGGGCATGAGTTAGATGTTGAATATTCCTGTCAGAATTCTAATTCAGATGCAATTGCATTTAATACCGCTAAAGAAACTTTATTGAGTGATGATGGAGAAATTCTTACGCGTCCTTCTGGACATGGTGCTCTTTTGCAAAATTTGAATGCAATTAAGTCTGATTTAATTTTCATCAAAAACATTGATAATATTCAGCATTATACGCAATCTGAGTTGACTACTGAAACTTGGCGTTTTCTAGGAGGTATGGCGCTTTGGTTTCAAGAGAAAGTGTTTAAATTAATTAAAAACCCATCATTAGATGGGTTGATAAAGCTGAATAATAGATTTCAATTTTTAGATAAAAAAATAGTTGAAAATCTTAGTGATGAGGATATTGTTGAAATATTGAATCGTCCTTTTAGGGTGTGCGGAATGGTTAAAAATGAAGGGCAAGCTGGTGGTGGACCTTTTTGGGTTGAAGAAAACGGTACGGTTTCTAAGCAGATTGTTGAGAAGTCTCAAATAAAAATGCGTGGTCAGCAGTATCGTCTGATGATACAAAGCACCCATTTTAACCCTGTTTTTATTGTTGCTGCCACCAAAGATGTGAGTGGAAACTCCTTTGATTTAAATGAATTTAGCGATCCGTCAAAATTTTTTATTGTTAAAAAGAAATACAAGGGTCAGGATATTTTTTTCTCTGAGTTGCCTGGTCTTTGGAATGGGTCTATGGCTAAATGGAATTCTATTTTTGTAGATATACCTAGCCAATCTTTTAGCCCTGTTAAAACAGTTTTAGATTTATTGGGTGCGGCTCACAAAGATAGGTGATTTTCATTTAAGCCATTTTTTTTCGCTTTATTAGGTATTTTTGAAGTACGGGAATCAAGGGTTCATTTGTATCAATTGAAACGAAATCAATTTTATATTGACTACAACTTAAAGCTATTTTTTCATAAAAAGCATTGATTTCTGTTGTGTATTTTTCTTTAAATGAAGCAGGAGATAATTTTAGTTCTTCCCCACTTTCCATATCAATTAAATGTAATGGTTGATTCGAAAAATTGAAATCTAATTCAAGGTTTTTATCCATTACATTAAAGAGTACAACTTCGTGTTTGTTATGCTTTAGGTGATTTAATGATTCAATAAGGGTATTTGTTTTTGAGGGATCGTCTAAGAGGTCTGTGAAAATAAAAACAAGACTTCTTCGGTGACTCAGTTCTGCAATTTCATGAATACAGTAGGCTAAATTAGTTAAATTTGATTCTGCTTTTTTATCAAATGGCTGCCTTTTTTTTTCTAATTCATTAAATAAGTATTGTTGGTGTTGCATTGATGATTTAGCAGCTGTGTGAAGTTCTATTTTTGATGATATAAAGGTTAATCCGATTCCATCACGTTGTTTTTTTAATAATTCAATTAGGGAAGCAGCAGCTAAAATAGCGTATTCGATTTTAGAAGAAGTCCTTTCTGTTTTGAAATACATCGAACTAGAGCAATCGATGACTATTTGGCATCTTAAATTTGTTTCTTCATCGTATTTTTTTGTGAAGAGTTTTTCTGTTCTTCCAAACAATTTCCAGTCTACATGTTTGGTAGATTCTCCTTGATTGTAATGTCTATGTTCAGCAAATTCAACTGAAAATCCATGGAAAGGACTTTTATGAAGACCGGTAATAAAACCTTCTACAACTTGTTTTGCTAGGATTTCTATAGATAGGTTTGATTTTGCGGCGGTTTTATTTTCCATTACTATGTTTGATTACATTCATTTCTTTTACAAAGATATTTACAATTACCCCCATTACAATGAGGAATATACCGAAAAAAACTAAAATAGGCAGCTTTTCACTGAAAAAATAATACCCAACGATAATTGCATAAATGGAGCCTAGGTATTGAAACGGACTTATGATTGTAATGTTTCCAAGTAAAAAAGCTTTTGTCATTAAGACTTGAGCCATTTGAGTGAATATTCCCAATAAAAATAAGTAAAGCCATTCAAATGTTGTGGGGATAACAAAATCGAAAAAACACCAAATAGTCATTATGGGGATCGATAACATTGGAAAATAAATTACAATATTTAGGGGAGTTTCAGTTGCTTTTAACTTAAGAACTGAAACGTATGCTAAGCCAGAAAAAACAGACGAACAGATTCCGATCATGATCCATTTCCAAGAAATAGTTTCCTTTATTGAGTTTAAATTCAGATCTAAATTTGATATTCCAATGAGGAAAACTCCACTCAATGCGATTAAAATACATATCCATTGCTTAATGTTAATTCTTTCGGATAGTAAAAAAGAGGCCAAAAGTATCGTGAATATAGGAGCTAAATACTGTATTGTGGATGCAATTGCAATAGGAAGGTGGTGGATTGTATAAAAAAAAAGAGTTAGGGCAATCATTCCTGAAAAACCACGGATCAGTAGCCATTTTTTATTTGTTCCTAAAATCGGTATTTTTCTTTTTTTTAATATTATTGCACTGATTATAAATGAAATAACAGACCTGAAAAGTACCAACTCATGGGGTGGGTATTTTGAATGTGTTGGAAGAATCGAGGTCGTTGAAGGCGTAGAACCTAAAATTTTCACTAAGAAATTTACGATCATAAAACAAAGCCCTGAAAGTATAATATAGTTAATTCCGCGTTGAATGTCTTTATTTTTCAATATTAAATTTTTAATCAATTTTAAATTTTTGTTGTGTATGTAAAACTCTATTGTTAAATTTATGTTAAATTAGTTAACAAATTATTAACACTGACAAAAAATGAAAACTTCAATTAATAACATTTTTATTACAATTTTAATGTTGATTATGGCAAATGTAGGCTTTACTCAACGAAAAAACAGAATGGTTCAGGATGTAGATGGAAATAAATACCAAACGGTTCGTATTGGTAATCTAGACTGGATGAGTGAAAATTTGAGAACTGCCCATTTTTCATCGGGTGAATCAATTTTAGAATCATTTGTTTCTAAGTACGATAATAACATTTATTATAGTTGGATTACAACAACCAAGGATGTTTGCCCATTGGGCTGGAGGATTCCTTCCAATGATGATTGGGACGCTATGGAAAATCAGTTCGGAGGAGAAGATGTTGCAGGGGTAAGTTTGAAGTCTGATAATGAGGACTCATGGGGTATATTTGCTTTAATGGCTTCTAATTCTTCGGGTTTTTCTGCGCAACCTTCTGGTTATGTAAATGAATTAGGGAAATTAAATAATAAAGGAAAGTTTGCTTATTGGTGGTCGAGTAGTGATAAGGATTCTGAGACTGCTTGGGGCAGAGAGATTGGATTCAACCAAAAACAGGTTTATAAAGGCTATGCTTCGAAGAAAGACGGTTTATCTATTCGTTGCGTAAAGGACGTGAAATGAGGTTCAATGTTAAGGAATTGTTAACTATACATGTTTAGTTTCTTACATGATTATATAGATTAGATTAAGTCCATTTTTTTTCGCTAATATTAATCTTCAAAATTTTCTGGTTCTATGAAGATGTTCTTTTTATTTGTTTCTATTTTAGTCTTTTCTTTTTCGTATTCTCAACGTATTGGCCTTGGTGCTATTGACGCAGCAGGTAATAAATATAAATCAATCATTATTGGTAATCAAGAATGGTTTGAAGATAATTTAAGGACCATAAAATATTCAAATGGACAACAAATAGCTCACATTTCAGATAGTATTGTATGGAGTAAATGGGAGGAAGGTGCATTTGTTTATTATAAGCACGATACGAGACATGGTATTCTTTATAATTGGTACACTGTTAACGATGCTAGAGGCATATGTCCTATCGGATGGAAAGTGCCTTCTAATTCTGATTGGGACACTTTAATTACTTTTTTGGGTGGAAATAGAGTTGCTGGAGGAAAATTAAAAGCGCGATTGCATTGGGCTGATCCAAATACCGGAGCTACAAATGCTGTTGGTTTTCACGCTTTACCAAAAGGGTGTTATGGTATTAATGGGTCTTTTAATGGAATCGGTAGAAATGCATATTGGTGGTCGTCTTCTGAAAATGGTGAGCTAAGCGCTTGGGGTAGAGAGATTGGGTTTAATGAGGTAGAAGTATTTGTGGGGCATGGTGATAAGAGAGATGGTCTTTCTATTCGTTGTTTGAAGGAGTAATTACTTTCATTTTATTACTTCTTAAAGAAAGACTAAAATACAAAATTAATCCACTACTTTTGTGTCTTTTTAGCATTCACATTCAATGGAAAAAATTACTCCCTTTGATTTTTACTCAAAATATCAATTAGAATTAGAGTCAGAGTCTACTCAAAAAAGTCGTGTTTTGCTTTTTTTAGGGTTCGCTAGATTGATCGTTTTTTTTTCTTTCTTATTGATTGCCTATTTTGTGAAAGATTCTTTCTTTCATCTTCTGATTTTTTCTGTTATATTAATTCCTCTTTTTTTCTTTTTGGTTGCTAAATATGTAGGAGTCAAATTAAAGTTAAAAAGATATGCAATTTTAATTGACTTAATAACAAAGGAAAAGGCTTGTTTTAAAGGAGATTTCACTGGTTTTTCTAATGGTATTGAATTCAAAAGTGATAAGCATCGATTTTCTAATGACCTTGATTTTTTTGTTCCGAACGGTATTTTTTCTTTTTTAAATAGAACAGCTTCTATACGGGGACAAATCCTCCTTGCTAATTCTTTGTTAGACGGTATCAATAATACGCATGAAATGAATCGCGCAATTGATTTTTTCTCATCTCATATGAAGTGGTGTCTTGAGTATCGTTTCATTGGAGAACTTAATAAAAGCGACAGTAAGGAAAAAGAAACGTTGAAATTTTCAAAAATAGATGGCTTGTCAATTCCTGCTTTTTATAATTGGTTTTCTTTTCTTGTTCCTATGTTGATGCTCTCAGGAGCTGTGGCATGTTACTTTAATATTTTTCCATTACAGATATATGTATTTGGCGGGATTATTCTCTCTGTTCCAACTTTATTTATATTCAAGAAAATTAATTATTTTACAAGTTCTCTTCCGAAATATGAAAATTTTGTTCGAGTGCAATTAAAAAGAATTAGACTATTAAAAGAGTTTAAAGGGAAATCTGTGTTTATTGAAGAATTTACATCTCCTTTTAATGAGGGAAATCAAGATGCTGAGAAAGCCTTTAATGAATTAGAAAATATCATAAAGCGAATGAATGCCCGTTTAAATTTAATTGTAGCATTTTTCTTTAATTTTTTAGGAGCTTATGATCTAAGGACACTTGTATTGTTATCGAGATGGAAGTCTAAATATGTATCTAATATTGAGCTTTGGGAGCAGTTGTTGACTCAGGTTGAAGTGTTTATTTCTGGAGCTACTGTAAAGTTCAATTACCCAAATACGATTTTTGCTACAATTAATGACGAAGAAGAAAATATAAAAGTGAGCGGAATATCTCATCCTTTAATACAGCATAAAAAGAATAAGGCAAATAATTTCAGCTTAAATGGTGACCAACAGTTTTATATTCTTACGGGACCAAATATGGCAGGTAAAAGTACTTTTTTGAGATCTTTAGGCATCTCAATTGTTTTCGCACAAGCTGGATTTCCTGTTTTTGCTGAAGAATATAATGCTCCAACTTTGAGGTTGTTAACTTCAATGAGAAGTTCTGATGATATTAACTCTGAGAGTTCTTATTTCTTTTCAGAATTGTCAAGGCTTCGATTTTTAGTAGATGAAATTGAACTGGGGGTAAATGGCTTTGTTTTGTTAGATGAAATTTTAAAAGGAACAAATAGTAAGGATAAGCAGGAGGGCTCAGAATTGTTTCTGAAAAAGATTAAAAGGCTTAGAGCTAAAGGGGTTATTGCTACGCATGATTTATCAATGTGCGAGCTTGAAAGTCGTGATGTAGGATTCGCTAATTATTGTTTCGATTCGTTAATAGTGAATGATGAGTTGTTTTTTGATTATACCTTATCGAAAGGGATTTGTCAAAATATGAATGCTTCTTTTTTGCTTCGAAAAATGAATTTAGTAGATATTTGATATATCAACTAAAAATTACTAATTTCATTTTAAATAAATTTATATGCTTTTTTTCTCTCGATTGTTTGTTTTTTTATTCTATTTTGTCATATTATGTGGTGCTTCTTTTTCTCAAGAAGCTGATGTTGAAGAAGATGATGAAATTTATTCAAGAATAAAACCGATGCATTCGCTTAGTCTTGAAATTGGATTGCCTAATCCAATTAAAAATAAATTGTTTAATGGTTGGATGAGAGGGATTATTAATTTTTCTCCTTATTATCATTACACGTTTGAAAACAATATTTCGTTGGCTTTGGGTGCTAATTACTCCTATTTTTGGATTAATCCTGTTGCGAGTAAAAATAATATGGGGGGAGGTATTCATGCGATAGGGTCTTTTTTTAAGATTGGTCATGAAGATTTTTATACAGATCGGTTTGGTACTGATATCGGTGTGAAATTTGGTGGTTCAAAGCAGTTTTTTGATACAGATTATAATAGAGCAAAAGGGCTCCTATTTAAACGTGATGTCTTTTTTATTGAGCCTACGCTGGCTTTTGTTTTGACAGCGGATGAATTAACTTCATTTCGTTGGGTGTTTGGGTATATGTTTCAAAATTATGTCTTCAATCCTACTGATCTAGGAGAGTCAAATCAACCGGCTTATCACATTAAAGAAAATTCAGTTCTTACCAATTTTTTCACGTTCGGTTTCGGATTTTCTTATTATTTCAAACAACGATAGAGATGTTTGTTTCATCTAATTCAGGATTTTCGGTTAAGAAGTATTTTCAAGAAAGATTGTTTGGTCTTTATTCAGAAAGAGAAATCCGATTTTTTTTTCAAGCGATTGTAGAACATCGATTGGATCTTAATTCTTCTGAGCTTTTACTATCAGACAAATTACTTTTTTCTGAATCTGATTTGCTTTATTTCCGATCTGTATTGAAAAGGCTTCAAAGTCATGAACCTTTTCAATATATTTTGGGAGAAACATTTTTCTATAATATAAAGATTCTGTGTGATTCAAGGGCATTGATACCTCGTCCTGAAACGGAAGAGTTGGTCGATTGGGTTCTTGGTTCTTTAGAGGTGAAAAGAGCGTATAACATTTTAGATATTTGTACCGGAACCGGTTGTATCGCTTTGGCCTTAAAAAGTAAATTATTAGCGAGTAAAATTTCTGCAACCGACTTAAGTCAAGATGCTCTTGCATTGGCAAAAAAAAATGCGTTGTCATTGAATTTATCCGTTGATTTTTCAATAGAAAATGCGTTGTTAGGAGATTCGGGTAATTTTTTGTCAGATTCATTAGATGTAATTATTTCAAACCCCCCTTATATTCCAGTAAAAGACAAGCAATACATGGAGAAAAATGTCTTAGATTTTGAGCCTAATTTGGCTCTGTTTGTTTCTAACGATAATCCATTGATTTTTTATAAAGCAATTACTGAAAAAGCGAATAAATGTTTGAAAAAAGAGGGTTTACTCTTTTTTGAATTACATGAACAATATGCACTCGAAACAAAAGAATTAGTTCAAAGTTTTGGGTTTAATTCAGTGGAAATAAAACAAGATTTACAAGGGAAAAATAGAATGCTTCGTGCAAAGAAAAAATAAATGATGAATACCTTAGAAGCACAAATAGAAATTGATCGTTTGTCAAACGAATTAAATCACCACAATCATTTGTATTACGTTGAAAGTAATCCAGTTATTTCGGATTTCGATTTCGATATGATATTAAATCAACTCATTAACATAGAGAAACAATTTCCAGCGTTAATTTCTGATACGAGTCCTTCTAAACGTGTTGGGGGAGATATTACCAAGAAATTCGCATCTGTCAAACATCGTTTTCCAATGTTGTCTTTGGGTAATACCTATTCTCGAGAGGAAATCATTGATTGGGAAAATCGCATTAAGAAAAGTATTGAGAATGAAATCGAATATGTTTGTGAATTAAAGTATGACGGAGTTGCGATAGGTATTTCTTTTGAAAATGGAAAGTTAGTAAGAGCTGTGACAAGAGGGGATGGGACTTCAGGAGAAGATGTTACAGCAAATGTAAAGACGATCAAAACAATTCCTTTACAATTAATAGGAGATTTTCCAGCTGATTTTGAAATTCGTGGAGAAATTTTTTATCCGATAGATTCTTTCCTTAAAATGAATGAGGAACGTCGTGAAAACGATGAACCTGAATATGCAAATCCTCGAAATCTGGCTTCGGGTACCTTAAAGCAACAAGATTCTAAAATAGTAGCTTCTAGAGGTTTAGATTGTTTTTTGTACGGAATTTATGGTGAAGATTTACCATTTAATAGTCATTATGAAAGCGTGTTGAAAGCGAAAGATTGGGGTTTTAAAATCCCAGGTCCTACAGAAAAATACATACTCAAAACGAAATCTATTGATGGAATTATGGGGTTTATCTCTTATTGGGATCAACAACGTGAAAAACTTCCTTTTGAGATAGATGGAGTGGTTATCAAAGTCAATAATTACGATGCGCAACAAGAATTAGGTTTTACAGCAAAATCGCCTCGTTGGGCAATTGCATATAAATTTAAAACGGAACGTGTCGAGACTTTTCTTGAATCTGTAGTTTTTCAAGTTGGTAGAACTGGGTCGATTACACCCGTAGCAAATCTAAAAGCGGTACATCTTGGAGGAACTGTTGTTCGACGTGCATCTTTATACAATGCTGATCAAATAGAAAAAAACGATTTATACCTAGGTGATTCTGTATATGTTGAAAAAGGAGGTGAAATTATACCGAAAATTGTTGGTGTAAATCTTGAAAAAAGAAATAAGAATGCCCAAAAGGTCGAGTTTATTTCCCATTGTCCTGAATGTCAGACTGAATTAGTACGAAGAGAAGGAGAATCAAACCACTTTTGTCCAAACGAAAAAGCGTGCCCACCTCAAGTTACTGGTCGGATGGAGCATTTCATAGCGCGCAAAGCAATGAATATCGATGGCTTAGGAGTGGAGACGATTGTACAGTTGTTTAAAGCCGGTTTAGTTAAAAATGGTGCAGATTTATATAGTCTAACTTTTGATCAAGTGGTTAATTTAGATCGAATGGCAGATAAGTCAGCAAATAATTTATTGCAAAGTGTTGAAGCATCGAAGCAAATTCCTTACGAACGCGTATTGTTTGCATTAGGAATTCGTTTTGTCGGTGAAACTGTAGCTAAAAAATTAGCCGCTAAATTTGAGAATATCGATCTATTAGCTATTGCAGCTTTTGAAGATCTCATTGCAGTAGATGAAATTGGAGAAAGAATAGCTATTTCCGTTCAAAATTATTTTTTAGATGAAGAACATAAACAAATCATTGAAAAATTAAGACAAGCTGGAGTTCAATTGCACGGGATAAAGAAAGAGTTTCTATCGAATAAATTTGAAGGAATGAACTTTGTAGTTTCAGGTGTGTTTTCAAGTTTCTCAAGGGATGAATTAAAAAAAGTCATTGAAGATAACGGAGGAAAAAATGTAAGTTCCATTTCAACTAAAACTTCTTATGTCGTGGCAGGAGAAAATATGGGTCCTGCAAAGTTGGAAAAAGCAAATAAGTTGTTAATTAAGGTTTTAAGTGAAACTGAATTTTTAAATATATTAAATAGCTAAGAGAGTAGAAGTTTTTTAATGATGTCGAACAATTTGCAAAAAAAAAATAAATAGATCTTTTTTGTTAAACCAAATGTAATTATAATATTAACTTCTATTTTGGATTACTACTAAATTTAAGGTGTAAAAATCCGATTTTTTTTTGTTAAATTAATGTCGAGTGAATGATTATTTAATTTAAACCGGAAATCTTAAAATGAAATCTAAATAATCCTTTTTTTAAGTCGTTTGAACTCCTATTTCAAAAGTAGAGTTAAGACTTTGAGAAATGGATTTCATTTTCGTTAATCAACTCATCTCCTTTCATTTTCATGAAAACCTGTATTAAAGCAACAACGTCTTTTTCACAATACACCTTAATTCTTTCTAAGTCATTTTCCTCATAGTACACCCGAGCAACATCTGAACCTGAAATATCATCTTTTGGGGTAGGGATATTAAAAATGTTACAAAGTAATGGGAGTGATGTGAATGATTTGTAATCTCCAAACTTCCATAGTTCCATTGTGTCGAGATGAGATATTTCCCATGGCTTTTTTCCAGCAATATCTAAAATAGCAGGGAGTTTTAATCCATTAACGAGCATTCGTCTACAGATATAAGGGAAGTCAAATTCTTTTGCGTTGTGACCGCAAAGTATGTGGTATGGCGAATTGTAACGATTGCTGAGTAATTCTGAAAATTCAATCAATAAACTTTTTTCGTCATCGCTGTAAAAAGATTTTAATCGAATTTGATTTAATCCTGATGAAGAGTTGTGAACATAGCCAACTGAAATACAGATTATTTTACCAAACTCAGCAAAGATACTCGATTTTTCTCCGTAAAGCATCTCAAAAGATTTATCTTCGTTTTGTAAAAAACGCGTTTTTGATTCAAATAAATGTTTTTTATTTTCATCTAAATCTGAGTACTTGTAGGTTTGAGGCGCTGTTTCTATATCTAAAAACAAGATTTTTTCAAGTTGAATTTTATCTAACATAGTTTGCTTTATTATTCAATGTTGTAAAGTAAAAAATAATCCATAAAAATGGCTTTTCAGTAAAATTCGTAATTTCGTTTTTGTGAACCAAATATTACGGTGAGTAAATGTAGCTATTTTTAAAGTAGCTCTGTTTTCGGACATTTGATTTATTTCATTGACAACTAAAATTACATGCAATTTGCTTAGAAAAAATAATTCCGATGGGTTTATGTATAGAAAGAAGTGATTGTAAGCGAGTCTTGAATTGTAATATTCTTCTAAATCGCTTCGATATTTCGCTTAGCTTTAGATGTGACTCTCGTTTTTATTCTCTTTTTTTTACTAACACATCTATTTAATAGTAAATGGTTTAAATGAAAGTTGAAATGTTTTTGAGTGCATAAATACCTAAAAGCAATGCGTTTTCAGTTCACCTAGGCAAACTGATTAAGGAGATTGAACCTATCCTAAATTAGAGCAGATAGTTCTAATTTCGAATGAATTGATTTATTTACTAAATTTGACAATCTTAATTCAATATATATGAACAAGTTCAAAGGTTCTGGTGTAGCTCTAGTAACACCATTCAAATCAGATAAATCGATAGATTTCGAAGCGTTACGCAAATTAGTCCAACTTCAAATTCAAGGGGGTACAAATTTTTTAGTTGTTATGGGAACAACCGCTGAATCTCCTACATTAAGTAATGAAGAAAAAGAAGAAATTCTTCAACTCGTTATTGCAGAAAATGCGGGTAGGATTCCAATCGTTTATGGAATAGGAGGGAATGATACAAAAGCGGTTGCGAAAGTAATTGCAAATGTTCCCGCTGGCGTAGATGGCATTCTTTCAGTTTCTCCATATTACAACAAACCAACACAAGAGGGTATATATCAACATTTTAAGTTTTTATCAGAGGCGAGTAAGTTGCCTATTATTTTATACAATGTTCCGGGTAGAACGGGGTCTAATATGTTGCCAGATACAACCTTGCGATTAGCTGAATTACCAAACATCGTAGCCGTGAAAGAAGCTTCTGGAAGTATGGAGCAAATTATGGAAATAATTAGTCGTAAACCAGATGGTTTTTCTGTTCTTTCAGGAGACGATGCGATTACAATGCCGCTAATTGCTAGTGGTGCTGATGGTGTTATTTCTGTTGTTGCAAATGCTTTGCCTGAAAAATTTTCTATCATGGTAAATGCGTCCCTTAAGGGTGATTTCGAAGTAGCTAGACCAATTCACAATGAATTGTTAGCGATTACAAAAATGTTTTTCGAAGAAGGCAATCCTGGAGGTGTTAAAGTGGCACTAGAAAATCGTGAAATAATGTCTCAAAACTTACGTTTACCTCTTGTGCCTGTTTCGTTATCTCTTGCTGAAAGAATTTCATTGGAAATGAAAAGGGTATTAAAATCCGAAAAAGCATAGCATCATTGTTTAATATCTTGACTTTAAAATTTAGTTAAAGAAGAGTTTTTAATAATTAAGGGTTCAAATTTTAAATAAATAAAAATGATTCATACTAAAATAAAACAATCTATTGATTCTGCTACTAAGATTGTAATTACTTCTCACAAGTCACCTGATGGTGATTCCATAGGTAGTTCTTTAGGACTTTATTTATTGTGTAAAGAATTAGGTAAGGATGTCGTTATCTGTCATCCTGATCCAGCGCCAAATTATTTAGATTGGGTTCCTTCAGTTGAAGTAATTTTAAATTATGAACAACACCAACATCAAGTACTGTCATGTTTTAATGATGCTGATCTTATTTTTAGTTTAGATTACAATGATCCATCTCGGATTGGAGATCAGATGGGGCAACTTTTAGTGAATTCATCTGCGATTAAAGTGATGATAGATCATCATCTAAATCCTGCAGAATTTGTTGATCTAATGCTCTCTGAAACGGATGCGTGCTCTACTTGTCAGTTAGTCTTTGACCTTATTGAATTTGGACAATTAACGTCTTTTTTAACCAAAGAAATAGGGGTTTGTTTGTATCTAGGCATAATGACAGATACAGGTTCATTTCGTTTCCCTTCAGTAAAGCCAAGAACACACCAAGTTTGTGCTCAGATATTAAGTCTCGATATTGATCATGCGCTTATTCATGAAAATTTAAATGATGTAAATACATTAACTAGATTGAGGCTTCGGGGATATGCATGTGATAAGAAGTTAATTGTTAATGATGCTTTCAAAGTTGCTTACATCACTTTGACAAAAAAAGAGTTATTAGAATACAATCACAAAAAAGGGGACACTGAGGGTTTAGTAAATATTGCATTATCGATTTTGGGAATGAGAATGGCTGTACTTTGGGTGGAGCATGAAGATTATGTTAAAATATCGTTTAGATCTAAAGGGCTTGATAATCCTGTTAATTTGTTGGCTTCAAGCTATTTTAATGGGGGTGGGCATGCAAATGCGTCAGGGGGAAGGTTTGATGGAAGTTTGGAAGATGCGCTTGCTCTATTTTTTAAGGTCTTACCAGAATTTAGATAAATTATGCACGTATTCAAACAAATCATTTTAGTTCTTATTATTCAGTTTTGTTTTCAGTCTTGTGTTAGAAAAGTTGAAGTTGTTGAAAAAAAGATACCCTGGTCAAACGAACATTCAATTAAGATGAATAGCGATCTTGTGGTTAAAGAAAAGATGTATATTGAAATGTACTTAGATCACAGGCCTCATTTGTCATTAGTTCAAACAGGAACGGGGCTATATTATCAAGTGTTTAATCAAACCAAAGGACAAAGGGCCAAGGAAGGTTTGCATGCTGGTGTAAAGTATAAGATTGGATTGTTAGATGGTGCTAAATGTTATGCGACAGATACATCCGAAGTTGATTTTTTTAAAATAGATAAATCAGATGTAGAGTCAGGTGTTAATGAAGGTATTAAAATGATGTGTGTTGGAGAAAAAGCATTGTTTATTATTCCATCTCATTTAGCACATGGTATTTCTGGAGATAGTTATCGAATACCACCCATGGCTCCTCTTGTTGTAGAAATTGAGTTAATATCTTTAAAATAAGTATATGAAAATAAGGAAGGGGTGTAATATGAGCTATATCGGTTTGATAACCTTAATTTTTCTTTTTACAGGATGTCAATTAGACGGTGTGAAAGAAAAAGTAAAAGGAGCTAATGGAAAAAATGAAAAAGTAAATTCTGATTTTCAATCTTCAAATCTGAAAGGCAAAAAAGGACTTACGCCAAAAAAAACAATCAAAGAAAAAGTGCTTGGAAATGAGTTGAAAATCACCTGGTTTGAAAAAGGAAAGGGGAGTCTTATTGAGTCACAAGAACTTATATTTATTGATTACGAGCTCTTTTTACTAAATGGGAAATTGATTGATGGGAATGAGCGTGTAGGGATTCCGAGTGTTCCTTTTTTAGTTGATTATGGGATGCAAACACCAGGTTGGGATATTGCGATGAAGCAATTAAGAGTTGGTGATTTTGTTGAAATTTATATTCCTGCTTCACTTGCTAGAGGAGAGAAGGGGATTGAAGGATTGATCCCCCCGAATTCAGTAAACATTCTTAGGCTTAAAATAGTCAGTAAATTACCGCCAACTAAAATGATAGATGGAACAAAAGTTTGGCTCTTAGAAAAGAGTGAATTACCCCAAAAAATAGCGTCGAAAGAGAGTGAATTGCGTTTTCACTACACTGTTGGAACGGCTTCTAATCCAAGGTATGATATGAGTTATCGAAAAAATATTCCCTTCTCAATGCGTTTTTCCGACAATGGAATTGTAAAAGGCTTGAAAAAAGCACTAGAAAACAGATCAAAGTATGATCGATTATGGGTTATTGTTCCACCTAGTCAAGCGTATGGAAATGAAGGTTTTCTAGACTTAGTGAAGCCAAATGAAGCTTTGTTTTACGATATTTACATAACAGATATTTTGTAGATTAAAATATTTTCATTAAATTCGCAACCGGCACATTTTTTTTCATTAGCATTCACCAATAAAAAAATATAGATATGAATAAATTTCTTTTTATTATTACTTTTCTAACATCTTTTACTTTGTTCTCTCAGCGAGAAGAATCAGAATTAAATTTTGAGACCGAAGACTTTAAACACGATAACACATTTGACGGGGTGTTAAATTTCGAATTGCAGAAAAAAATCAATGCATCTAAAAATTTAAAGCTTTCCAATAGTTGGAATTCTGAAACATGTTTTGGTTCTAAGAATAAGCAAACTGTTTTGAATATGAAAGATACACTTTGGTTGTGTCTAGAGGATTCCTCGAATGGTCAGTTCGTGGTTCCGTTTAAAGGGATTTTGACATCTCATTATGGTCCAAGATGGGGAAAGAATCATGCAGGAGTTGATATATCTCTAAGAACTGGTCAGGTTGTTAAAAGCGCTTGGAATGGAAGAGTTCGATACGCTAAATTTAACGAGGGAGGTTATGGGAACTTAGTTATTGTAAGGCATTATAATGGATTGGAGACGTTTTATGCGCATTTGAGTAAATTATTAGTCGCTCCAAATCAAGAAGTTAAAGCTGGAGAGGTAATTGGTTTAGGTGGCAATACTGGGCATTCTTTTGGAGCTCACTTGCATTTTGAAATCCGCTTTTTTGACACGCCAATCAATCCAGAATTTGTTATAGATTTTGCTAAGTCAGATGTGATAGACCAGAATTTATTTGTTCACAAAGGCTTATTCGAAGGTAGGAATAACTCATTAAAGAGTAAAAAGACACATATTCATAATGAAATTGATAATGAAATTGAGACAAATGACTTTGGTGCGGTTGAAATGATGGCTGGTGTTACCTTCCCTGTTAAACGAAGAGTAGCGGACCATCCAGTTGTTCCAGTAGTCCGAGAAACAAGAGTTTATCACAAAGTTAAATCTGGAGAGTCTTTGTCTCGAATTGCAAATAAAAATGGCACTACTGTTTTAAAGTTATGCCAGTTAAATGCATTGAAAGCCAATAGTGTAATTGATATAGGTCAGACAATACGAGTTAAATAAGGGTAATGAGTAAGTTTTATCTATTTTTTTTTCTTGTACTTACTCTATTTTCTTGCACAGAATACACTAGAATAGTTAAGTCTGATAATTACGATTTAAAATTTAAGTTAGCAAATACTCTTTTTGATAAGAAAAATTATTTTAAATCAGGTATTTTGTTTGAACAAGTGCAACAACGAAAGCCGAAATCGATTGAAGGTGAAATTTCTTATTTTAGGTTAGGAAAGTCAAATTATCTCCTAGGGGATTATTACATGGGCGCCTATTATTTAGGATCGTTTAGTAATAAATATCCGGAAAGTGCTTCCTGTGAAGAAGCGGCTTTTCTTAATGTATTATGCGCTGTAAAAAATTCTCCTGAATTTTCTCTTGATCAAACTGAAACTGATCTTGCATTAAATGAAATGCAATTGTTTATTCAGACTTATCCAAATTCGAGTAGAATGGATACGTGTAATTTGATTATGGACAAGTTAAGAGGTAAGCTTGAACTAAAAGAAGTGGAAACAATTAGGCTATATAATAAGACACTCAATTACAAGTCTGCAATTGTTACTTCAGAATCTTTTATCAAGGATTATCCAAATTCACTTTTTGTGTCAGAGATCTGGGAGATTCTTTTGAAAAATTCTTTTTTGATTACTGAATTAAGTGTTGAGCAGAAAAAAAATGAAAGAATTGAGCTTTCTAAGGAAAGATATCGTAAATTTGTGCTTGCATTTCCTAACAACGATAAGAAGGACTTTTATAAGTCTAAAATTGAAGGATTGGAGTTGCTAAAAAATGATCTAAACTGATATATTATGAATTTCAAAAACAATCACTCTGAACGTTCAACAATTACCAGAGACACTATCAAATTTGAAGAAAAAACAGGTAATATATACGAAAGTATTATTGCGATGTCTAAAAGATCAAATCAGATTTCTTCTGAATTAAAAGAAGAATTGAATGGTAAACTTCAAGAGTTTGCTTCATCAACGGATAACTTAGAAGAAGTGTTCGAAAATAGAGAACAAATCGAAATATCTAAGTATTACGAAAAGCTGCCTAAGCCTGTAGCGATTTCGATGTCAGAAATGTTGGATGATAAAATTATCATTCGTAAAATTGTAGACGAAGAAGAATCAACTGAAATCTAATGAAAAATAAGCGAATACTTCTAGGAATTACTGGTGGTATTGCAGCATACAAAATAGCATCATTAATTCGATTAATGATCAAAGAGGGGGCAGAAGTCAGATGTATCATGACTCCTGCCTCTTGTGATTTTATAAGTCCCTTGACGATTGCTACTTTATCTCAACATCCCGTATACATCGATTTTTGGAATAAACAGAATGGTCAATGGACGAATCACGTTCATTTAGGCGCTTGGCCAGATGTCTTTTTGATTGCTCCTGTTACTGCAAATTCATTGGCTAAAATTGCTAATGGTTATTGTGATAATTTATTGACTGCAACTTTTTTGTCATCTAAATCCCCGGTTTTTATTGCTCCAGCAATGGACTTAGATATGTATAATCATGATTCTACACAACGTAATTTAAGATCGATATCTTCGTTTGGTGTTTATATCGTTCCTGCTGAAGATGGATTTCTTGCAAGTGGTTTGGAGGGAATGGGGAGGATGGCTGAACCAGAAACGTTGATGGAAAAGCTAAATGATTTTTTTAAAAAATCTAGCCGCTTTGAGGGTCGTAAAGTGTTAGTGACTGCAGGACCTACATATGAGCACATTGACCCTGTTCGTTTTATAGGAAATCATTCATCTGGAAAAATGGGATACGAATTGGTAAATGCGCTATTGTATCAAGGTGCAGAAGTTGTTTTGGTTTCTGGACCAACTAAATTATCTATTTCGCATCCAAACCTTACGGTTATAAATGTTGTATCTGCTTTGGAAATGTTTGAGGCCGTTAAGCATTATTGGAGTCAGTGTACGGATGGTATTTTTTGTGCTGCTGTTGCTGATTATCGGCCTGTAGAGACTTCGATATCTAAAATTAAAAAAACGGATGATGAATTAACCATTTCTTTTGTTAAAAATCCGGACATTGTTGCTTGGGCTGGTTCAACTAAATTGCCTGGACAACTATTAGTAGGTTTTGCTCTTGAAACAAATGATGCAATGCATTATGCGAAACGAAAAATAGAGTGTAAAAAATTAGATTTTATTGTTTTGAATTCCTTAGGTTTGAAGGGGGTAGGCTTTGGGGAAGATAGTAATCAAATTACAATTATTGATTCTGATCATTCGGAACACTATTTTTCTTTAAAAAGTAAAATAGTGGTTGCAGATGATATCATAAAGCATTTGTTTGAATTTTCTTTGTAATTTTATTTGATATATTTTGGTTATGCGCACTACATTTTTTATAAACTTCTTACTTTTTATTTTATTTACGTTTGATGTAAATTCACAGGAGTTAAACTGTCAAGTCACTGTAGTTTCTGATGCTAAATTAGCACTTTCTTCTACGGATAAAGAAGTGATTGATCAGTTAAAATTGACTATAAATGAATTTATGAATTCAACAAAATGGACAAAGGATAAATTTAGTTTGGAGGAACGTATAAATTGTAATTTACAACTTCAAATAACATCAATGCCATCTCCAGGGATGTTTGCTGGTTCTCTTCAAGTTCAAGCGTCTCGACCTGTATTTAATAGCTCTTATAATACGACATTGTTTAATTTTTTAGACCAAGACATTAGTTTTTCATTTTCAAGGAATGCTTTATTAGCTTATGCTCCAAATCAATTTAGGGATAATTTGACTTCGATTCTTGCTTTTTATGCATACTTCATTATTGGAATGGATTATGATTCATTTTCTCTAAAAGGAGGTACTCCTTATTTTAATGAAGCTCAACAAATTGTTAGTAATGCTCAAACTTCTGAGATAAAAGGTTGGATGTCTAATGAAACGTCAAAAAAAAATCGATATTGGATTATTGATAATGTTCTTCATCAGCTTTTTGAACCATTAAGAAAGTGTAATTATGAATACCATCGATTAGGATTAGATGGGATGTACGATAATAAAGTGGAGGCTAGGAAAAAAATTTCAGAATCCTTATTGTTGCTTAATAAAGTAAATGCTAGTAGACCGGCTTCAATTAATATCACTAGTTTTATTCAATCTAAATCGACAGAATTAAAAAATTTATTTATGGATGCGACCCTTGTCGAAAAAACGGAAGTAGTTTCTCTTTTAAAAAAAATTGACCCTGTCAATGCATCTAAGTATCAAGAAATCTTAAATTAATGTTAGTTTCATTAGGAATTCAAAATTTTATTTTAATTGATTCATTAGAAGTTCAGTTTGATAATGGATTTACAGTTATTACAGGTGAAACTGGTTCAGGCAAATCGATATTGTTAGGCGCTTTACAATTAATCTTGGGTGAACGTGCAGATTATTCTGTAATGAGAGATAAAGAGAAGAAAACTGTTGTAGAAGCTGTTTTTCGATTAAAAGAATTTCATCTAAAACCTTTTTTTGATGAGTTTGAACTAGATTATCTGGATGAAACTATCATTAGAAGGGAGATTACTAGTCAAGGAAAATCGAGAGCATTTATAAACGATTCTCCTGTTTCTCTTTCTGTTCTTAAGGGCTTGTCTGAAAGATTGATTCACATTCACTCTCAACATCATACCATTCAATTGAGAAGCAACGATTTTCAATTAGATATAATTGACGCGCTTGCGGATGCATTTATACTTCGTAAGGAGTTTAAAGATGCACTCTTTTCATTAAACAAACTAAAGTCGTTACTTGAGGATAAGGAATTGATTAAAGATAAATTTCTATTAGAAGCAGATTATAATCAGTTTCAATTACAGGAATTCGATTTACTTCAATTCGATAAAACTGATTTTGAAGAGCTAGAAAAAGAATTTAAACAACTTGATTCTATAGATGAGATAAAACAAGGTTTTGCTTCTATTGTTTCTCATTTTACCACTGATAATGAAGTTAATGTTTTAAATTCAATTGCTCAAATAAAATCGAAAATAGAAAAGTTGTCCGGCCTACATGCTCCTTTAGATGCTTTGTCTGATAGGGTGAGATCAGTTCTTATAGAAGTTTCTGATATAGGTGAGGATGCGTTGATTCAGTTGGATAATCTAGAAGTAGATCCTCATTATAAGGAACATGTGTCACTCAAATTAGATACCTACTATAAAGCTCTAAGGAAGCACAGGGTTACTTCTCAAACGGAATTAAAAGCAGTTTGGAAATCGTTGTTGAATTCTGAAAATGATCTAAATTCGTTAGAGGATGAAATTAAAGAGTTAAAGATTCAGATTGATTCATGTGAATTGGCACTTTCACTTAAGGCAGATGCATTACATATTTTACGTTTGTCAGTTGTCGGTGATCTAGACCAAAAACTAATGGGTTTAATGGATGTTTTGAAATTGCCAGCTACAAAAATTCATTTTCAACTATCTAAAGGAGAAAAATACAGTGATTCAGGTCTTACAAAGGTTGATTTATTATTTTCTCCAAATAAGGGAATGGAAATTAAACCGATGGAAAAAACAGCGAGTGGTGGCGAGTTGTCTCGTTTGATGCTTGCCATTCAATGCGTGTTGTCGGAAAAGAAACAATTACCGACCATGATTTTTGATGAAATAGATACTGGTGTTTCTGGTGAAGTTGCTCAAAGGATTGGGGGAGTTCTTGCTGATATGGGAAAAAAAATGCAAGTATTTGCAATTACTCATTTACCTCAAGTGGCAGGTAAAGGTCAACAGCACTGGAAAGTAGTTAAACATGATAATAATGAAGTTGCTGAAACAGAAGTTGTTGCGTTAAATACAGAGCAGCGAATCGAAGAAATCGCTCGCTTAATGAGTGGGGATAATATTAATAAAGCAGCTTTAGAAAATGCAAAAGCGTTAATGAATTGAGATGGCTAGAAAGTATGTTATAAGTGGTTTTTGCCTTATTATTATAGGAATTTGTTTAGGCGCTTTTGGTGCACATGGATTGGCAGGAAAAGTATCTCCGGAAAAAATCGCTTCTTTTGAAGTTGGAGTTAAGTATCAATTGTACCATGGTTTTGCTTTTTTAATCCTTGGTTCGTGCCTAAAACAATTGCATATTGACAGTAAATATGTCTTCTATTTTTTATTAATAGGCGTACTCTTGTTTTCTTGTTCTATTTACATACTGGTTCTCCAAAAAATCGTTAACTTTCAATTGGGTTTTATTTTTGGTCCCATGACCCCTTTGGGTGGATTATTACTTATCATTGGATGGGCTTTGGCATTTAGGGATTATATGAAGTTTAAAAGAGAATGATTAAGCAAAAAATGACAGTAACGGTATTAGGGTCTGGTACATCACAAGGTGTTCCAGTTATTGCGTGTTCTTGTCATGTTTGTACATCTATTGATATTCGAGATAATCGCTTGCGTTGTTCTTTATTGATTTCATTCAATGGCGAAAATTTTGTTGTTGATTCTGGGCCTGATTTTAGGTTTCAAATGCTTAGGGAAAAAGTAAGTTCTCTAAAAGGAGTCGTTTTTACGCATGAGCATAAAGATCATGTTGCAGGTTTGGATGACGTGCGCGCCTTTAATTATAAGGAGCAAAGAGATATGGAGGTCTATTGTTCAAGTGATGTTGAAATTGCATTAAAACGAGAATTTCACTATGTTTTTTCGGAGGAGAGATATCCAGGGGTTCCCAAGATTGGTATAAATCGTATTTCTAATGATTTGTTCGAGTTGCCTGGAGGACTGCCTGTTTTACCAATTCAATTAATGCATTACAAAATGCCTGTTTTTGGGTATCGTTTTTTTGATTTTGTATACATAACAGACGCTAAAACCATAGCTCCTGAGGAAGTAGAAAAAATAATAGGAGTGAAAATATTAATTGTAAATGCGTTACGACTAGAACCTCATATTTCTCATTTTAATCTAGAGGAAGCGTTGGACTTAATACAGATTGTTAAACCCGAAAAAGCATATTTAACACACATCTCACATTTATTCGGTACACATGAGCAAATTCAAGCGATGTTACCTGACAATGTATACCCTGCATACGATGGGTTAAAATTTATTTTTGATGAAGGTGAATATCAAATAATCAACTGAAAAATTATATTAAATTTGTAATCTAAGCAGAAAACTATGGCAAATAATTTATTGAAAGGAAAAAGAGGTATTATTTTTGGTGCTTTGAATGAGCAATCTATTGCTTGGAAAGTAGCCGAAAGAGCACATGAAGAAGGTGCTATTTTTGTGTTGACAAATGCTCCAATCGCAATGCGAATGGGGGAGATAAATAACCTAGCTGAAAAAACAGGGAGTCAAATAATACCCGCGGATGCTACAAGTGTAGAAGATTTGGAAAATTTATTTACGCAGGGGATGGAAATTCTTGGTGGAAAAATTGATTTTGTATTACATTCTATTGGAATGTCTCCAAATGTGAGAAAAGGAAAACATTATACAGAAAATGACTATCGTTTTTACAATCAAACAATGGATGTTTCTGCGATTTCGTTGCATAAAACTCTTGCTACTGCGCATAAGTTAGATGCTATTAATGAGTGGGGGTCTGTGGTTGCTTTAACTTATATTGCTGCGCAACGTATTTTCCCTGATTACAACGATATGGCAGATGCTAAGTCATTATTGGAATCCATTACACGTTCTTTTGGATACCACTATGGTATTAAACGTAAAGTAAGGGTGAATACGATTTCTCAATCTCCTACAGTTACTACTGCAGGACAAGGTATTAAAGGATTTACTGAATTTATTAACTTTTCAGAACAAATGTCGCCACTAGGTAATGCTTCAGCAGTAGCTTGTGCTGACTATTGTGTATCGATGTTTTCGGACTTGACTCGCTATGTTACAATGCAGAATTTATTCCATGATGGTGGTTTTTCAAATACGGGTGTTACTCAACAGGTTATTGAGAAATTTGGTGAATAGTATATAAATATAAATTGTAAATGTCCATCAGCTTGATGGACATTTTTTTTATGTGTCAATTTGACATACTAAAAATCTTAGGCATGTAATTTGAAATAATCAGACAAATACTAAATATAAAAAAAATGAAAAAATCGTACATTATTTTAGGGTCAATCGCTTTACTGGTGATTGTTTTATTTATGTCTTATAGTTCCTCGTATAACACTGCGGTTTCGCTTCAAGAAACTGTGGATGAAGCTTGGGGGAATGTTGGTGCTAGCTATCAAAGAAGAGCTGATTTAATACCTCAACTAGTCGCAACTGTTAAAGGAGCGGCTGCTAATGAGAGGGGGATTTTAACTGAAGTAACTCAAGCAAGGGCTGGTATTGTTAATGCAAAAACACCTCAAGACATGGAGTTAATGGGGAAAAAGATAAATACGGCTATTAATTTGGCATTTGAGGCATATCCACAAATTCGATCAACAGAAAATTTTACTGGTCTTCAAGTACAATTGGAAGGTACAGAAAACAGAATAAATAAGGCTAGACAAGATTACAATGAAACGATTAAGGAGTATAATGCGCACATAAGAGGATTATTTAATAGTATGCTTTTAAATTCAGTAACTTTCCCAAGGAAAAATGCATTTGCTGCTGCTGCTGGATCTGAAGTTGCTCCGAAGGTGATTTTTTAATTTAAAACGAATAAGAATATACCTTTATTTGATCGATGGATATCAACACTTTTTTTACAGAAGTTCAAAAAAAAGAAATTCTGTTAGCAATTGAACAAGCTGAATTAAATACCTCCGGAGAAATTCGGTTACATGTCGAAGAAACATGTAAAATAGACCCAACTGTGCGTGCGGTTAAGGTGTTCGAAAAGCTTAAGATGAATAAAACTAAATTAAGAAATGGCGTTCTGTTCTATATCGCTCTTGGGGATAAAAAGTTCGCTATTATTGGAGATAAAGGGATTAATGATTTGGTTGAAGTTAATTTTTGGGAGGATATAAAGGATGCCATGCTTAATTTTTTTGTAAAAGACGCGCTTTCAGATGGTTTATGTTTGGGTATTCAAATGGCTGGAATGAAATTGAAAACACATTTCCCCTATGCTTTAAATGATGAAAATGAATTAACAAATGATATTTCTTTCCAAGAATAAGTTTATGTGTATTAAGTTTTTTTTATTCCTAGTTGCCTTTTTATTTTCGCTGAATTCTTGGTCTCAAAAGGGGATTCCTGAATCTCAAAACCCATTAAGGTTATATAACAATTTCTCTAAAGAATATCCAGATTTTATTTCCAGAGAAGAGGAAGCTATTCTTGAGAAGAAATTAGTTGATTTTGCAGAGGCTACATCTAATCAGATTGTGGTTGTTGTGATTGATGATCTCTCAGGATATGAGCCTTCTCAGTTTGCTTATGAACTAGGGGATAAGTGGGGTATTGGTCATCAGAAAGAAGATAACGGAATTGTTATTTTAATTAAGCCTTCAGGAGGGAAAGGCCAACGTTCTTTTTTTATCGCTACAGGGAAAGGGCTTGAGGCAGTTATTCCGGATTTAACCTGCCGACAAATTGAAGAAAATGAATTAATCCCAAATTTAAAAAATCAAAATTATTTTAAGGCACTTGATCAAACCACTTCAGTATTAATGAAGCTTGCCAAGGGAGAGTTTAATTCGAAGCAGTACGCTAAAAAAAATAAAAAAGGAAGTCCTATTGGTGCTTTGTTAATTGTTGCATTTATTATTTTTATGGTGTTTTTTGTAAGCAAAGGCGGAGGTAAAGGCGGGGGTATGACTTTTGGACCTGCAGGAATATTATTTGCTAGTTCATTGTTTGGAAGGGGCTTTGGAGGTTCTGGATTCGGAGGATCTGGTTCTGGTGGCGGCGGTGGTTTCGGTGGTTTTGGCGGCGGTGGTTTCGGCGGCGGAGGTTCCGGCGGAAGTTGGTAGTTTAAAGATGTGCTGCTATTTTAATTTTAGTAAGGTTTTTTATGAAATTTATTAGTTTTACAAACTTAAATAGTTTCTAGTTTAAATAATTTCTATGGCATATTTACATTTAATATTAAATCATTTCCCGATTGTTGGATTGGTTATTGGTGTTATTATTCTTGGTGTTGGACTTGGATTTAAATCAGGTTTATCGAAACGGATTGGTTTATATGTTTTAATTGGGTCTCTGCTATTTTCTTTTCCAGTATTTAATTCAGGTGAGGGAGCAGAAGAAATTGTTGAGCATATACCAGGAGTTTCTATTGAATTGATTCATGAACATGAGGAGACCGCTGAATTGTTTATGATTTTTGTTTGGATTACAGTTCCTATTTCATTACTTACGCTTTATTTGGACTTTAAAAAGATAAGATATGCAGATTATTTTTATAAGTTTGTTTTGATATTATCACTTATTGCTTTTTTTATAGTTAAAAAAGTAGCTACAACAGGTGGAGAAATTAGACATTTAGAAATTCGTAAATAATTTTAATATGAATTACACCTTGTTTTTAAGCGATGTTTCTGGTTCGGAAATTTTATTGGTTTTTGTTTTTGTTCTTGTTTTTTTTGGAGCTAAAAGTATTCCTACGCTTGCAAAAACCTTGGGTAAGTTAATGTATCAAATAAAAAATGCATCAAGTGAAATTCAACAAGAGATAAAAAAGGCGGGTGTAGATATTAAAGGAGATATGGATTTATCTTCATTTGTAAACGAGTCTGTTCAAGAAGTAGCTACTCCTATTGAGTCTAGTTTTAATGAAATGAATCAATTGGTGAATGAACCAATTGGCTCTAAACCATATGTTCCTATAGCTCAAAATGAACCACCTGTTCTTGAAGTTGAGAATGAGTCGAATTCAATTGATCAAGTGGATTTAAGTGAAGTAAGTAAAGGGAATACATCTAGCGTTTCCAAAGAATAGTTTTAAATTGAAATTTAATTTTTTATGTTATTTTACGTGGTTATTGATGTTGAAACAACTGGAGGTAACCCTAAAAACAGTAAAATTACTGAAATAGCAATGTATAAAACAGATGGGATTTCCATCTTTGATGAATTTATTTCCCTTGTTAACCCTGAAATACCGATTCCCCCCTTCATTGTTCGTTTGACGGGCATTAGTGATCAAATGGTTTCAAATGCGCCAACTTTTCCTGAAATAGCAACAAGAATTATTGAATTTACAGAGGGCTGTGTTTTTGTTGCTCATAATGTTGGTTTTGATTACGCTATGATTCGTGCTGAATTCAAGAGTCTTGGCTATGTATACTCTAGGCCTTATTTGTGTACGGTTAAGTCTGCAAGAATTTTAATTCCTGGCCATGACTCGTATTCTTTAGGTAAGATTTCGAAGGATTTAGGCATCAAAATTACAGGCAGACACCGTGCTGGAGGTGATGCTTTAGCAACTACTGAGTTGTTTAAAATAATGTATTTGAAAAATCAATTATTGTTGGAAACACAAATAGGTCAAGCGGCTTCGTTTGTTGGTCTTCATCCTTTATTTGATGTTTCCTTCTTGGAGGAATTGCCAAATAAAATAGGAGTATATATTTTTTACAATGAGTGGAATCAACCTATTTATGTTGGAAAAAGCAAGCACTTGAAGAAAAGAATTGAACAGCATTTAAGCTCTTTAAAAAGTAAAAAAGCAGCTAAGATGAGGTCTGAAATAACAAGGGTTGAGATTGAACTAATGGGGTCTGAATTGATTGCTTTACTTAAAGAGTCACAGCTAATTAAATCGCTAAAACCAATTTACAATCGAATGTTGCGAAAAACAAATTTCCCTGTTGGTCTTTTCTTAAGTGTGAATCAATTAGGTTATAAAATGCTAGAGATTGAGTCGGTCGAGAAAAAAAATGATGTTCCGCTTTTAAAATTCACGACTAAAAAAGAAGCTGCTGTTTATCTAAAAAATAAAACAGCAAGCTATGTGTTATGTGAGCAGTTTTCAAGCTTAAAACAAGGTGTGTCTGAAGGGTGTTTTGGCTTGCAGTTAAAAACGTGTTTAGGCGCTTGTGTAGGAAAGGAGTCAGTTGAAAATTACAATAAAAGAGTCGATCTATTGCTTGAAGAACAGAGTTTTAAGGAAGATTCATTCTATATACTTGAACACGGAAGAGTACGAAATGAAAAGGGGATTATTTTCATTTATAAAAATCAATACGTTGGTTTTGGTTTTATTGACTACAATTCCTTAAAAGCTGAAAATAAATTTTGGAAACAGGTAATAGATGTTCAGAAAGAAGATAAAGATGCACTTCAATTGATTTCTACTTATATGAGAAAAAATCCTTTTAAGACAGTCGTTTATAAGGATTCATTGGGTTTTTGATTTTAAAATGGCAATGTTCACTAGTTTAAAAAACGTTTGAGAACCATAGAAAGCAACAAATTTTGAGTTGCTTTAAAAATTTTTCACCTTAGGTTTAATTTTACATTTAGGTATAATCTCCATTACGCCTTATTTTGTAGGTATTTTTGGTATTAATTGGTAAAGGATAAATTAGACTATTAAAAACACGATAGAAGACTTATTTAGCTCATTTTTGAATGTGAACAATTATTTTTTCTATGTCTATTAGCTCTTTTTTAATTCTCTTAAGGTATAAAAGAAAACAAGTCCATACCCCGTAGCCATCATTAAGTGGAAAGGAACCATGCCTAAATCTTGATACATTGCCCTGTTGATTGCCGTAAATCCAAATGTAACCATCAATACACCTTCTCCAATTGTTAATAAAGAGATACTTTTTTTGTCGTATTTGTTCCCTTTAAATTCTCCTTTGGCTAAAACATTAAATTTAGGTGTTCTGACAAAAGAGCTTTTAATTCCTAAGTAGCCTTCCAGTACTGCAATTGTATTACTTAAAGAGAGTCCCATGGAAACAATCAAGAATTGTACAAAGCGTTTAAAAAATTTAATAAATGAGGTTAATGTATTGCTTGTTTTGTCTCTGTAAGACAACCAGTAGTAGTACATTAAAAACACCGTGCTTATTAAAAAGAAAGACCCAAATTTAATAAACCAATTTAAGTCTGAAAAACTGTCTTTTATGTGAAGTACGGGCAGACTAAATAATGAAAGTGTTAGTATGAAAAGAAAAACGGATGAGTTAAATAGATGCGATAGAGCATGTATTCTGTCTGTGAATTTAACATTAGGAGCACTAATAATCCTTCTCCACATTTTAATGAAGCATTCTGCGCCTCCTTTCATCCAACGGTGTTGTTGGTTTTTTAAAGCAGACATTGTGATAGGTAATTCTGCAGGTGCAATTACATTCTCTAAATACTTAAATTTCCATCCTTTTATTTGAGCTCTGTAACTAAGGTCTAGGTCTTCTGTGAGTGTATCGTGTTCCCATCCACCTGCTTCTTCGATACATGTTTTACGCCATATACCACCTGTTCCATTGAAGTTAATATAGTGGCCAGCACTATTTCTTCCCCCTTGTTCAATAGCAAAATGTCCATTTAGACCAAAAGCTTGTAATTCGGTTAGAATTGAATAGTCTTTATTAAGATGACCCCAACGTGTCTGAACAACTCCAATATTTGGATCTTGAAAAAACGGCATGGTTCTGAGTAAGAAATCTTTTTCAGGAACGAAATCTGAGTCAAAGATACCGATAAATTCTCCTTCCACTCGATCCATAGCATCGTCTAATGCGCCAGCTTTATAACCAGTCCTGTCTGTTCTATGAATGTGTTTGATATTTACTCCCGTTTTTTGAATTTCAGCTACTTTATTAGCAATGACATCTTTTGTTTCATCAGTTGAGTCGTCGAGTACTTGAATTTCAAATTTATCTTGAGGATAGTCAAATGCAGCAACCGTTTCTATAATTCTTTCAGCGACGTATAGCTCATTATACATAGGTAATTGTATTGTGACTTTAGGTGCATTCGTTATGTCAAATAAGGGTGTAACTTCAGATGCTCTCATTCCCCGAGTTCTTCTGTATGCAATAGATAACGACAGTTGTAATAAACTGTATAAAAAGATAAGAAGGAGGCATAGCCCATAAATAACAAGAATTATTTTAGCTAATAGGTGGGACCAATAGTGTTCTTTCCCAAATGCATCTCCCCAGTTAAACATCCAAGTAACTTTTAAGGAAACAGTGAATGGATTTTGGAAATTAAATGTGTAATGAGTTTTATGTTCTTCTAAAAGTGCAAATTGTTTTAGTGTTTTTGGCTGATACTCTTTGTCAATTATTTTTAGCTTGTAGTTTCCAAGGGGGATGTTTTTGAATTTAAAAACGCCATCTTCACTCGTTTTTTGAATGTATTTTTTCTTTGTGACTGTATTTTGAATTGAAATGAAAGCTTCTTCAACAACTCTCAGGGTTCGTTGATCTATTATTTTACCAGTAACTAATTTAGTTACTTGAGCATTTATTGAACTATATCCAGTGATTAAAATGATTAATATTAGTGATTTTCGCATGTAATTAATGGTATATTATTGTTTCTTAAATCCTTTTAAATTCAAGCAAATATAGAGTTAATATTTGAAAAATAAAATTAGTGAAAATAGGACTTTCATAAAAAGGGATTAAGCTAGGTAGTTAGCTTGTTCTAATTTAAACTATTTGTCAATTCTCATTCGAATTCGCCATTCTTTTGGATATAAATTATTGAATCGATTTCCAAGGTGTTTTATCCAACCCATCGGTTCATCTTGATAGCTTGCAAGGTAAGTTCCGATTTTAGCATCTATTGAAAAAGTGTCACCATGCAGGTACGATAATGACTGATGATGTGATAATGCTAGTTTAGGAATTGCTTTATTTATAAGAAGTGGGCATAAAGCCAATGCTTCATTTGGAATCAGTCCTTTTTTTGCAACTTCTCCGAGTTCGACGCCAAGTTTTATTGTTTTTAATTGTTGATGTAAAAAATCAATATCAGCCCATAACTGTTCCGGAATAGCAAAAATAAAATTTTTCCATTGAAATAATTGTTGGTCTTTTTGGTCTATCCAATGTAAGTACGATGAAATGTCTTTCAGTTTAAGTAAGTCACTTGATCGATGTTGTCTTTTAATATTTTCATTTCTCATTTTTTTTTGAATGACCGCAATAAAAAAACCTTCGGTATCAACATGTGAAGGAAGTCCGTAATGACCTATGTTGTCTCTCCCTGTTGGAAGTTGATGTGACGATATCGGAAATAGTTCTGCATCTAGTTCGTTGAGAAACCATTTGATGTTTGCTTCATTCTCCTTTTCGTTAAAGGTACATGTCGAGTAAATCAAAAATCCCCCTGGTTTTAACGATTTCCATACGTCCATAACAATTCTTCGTTGTCTAGCTGCACACAAATCCACATTGTCTAATGACCACTCTTTTCTCGATTGGGGGTCTTTCCTGAACATTCCTTCCCCCGAACAAGGTGCATCAATTACAATAATATCAAAGAAATAAGGTGTTCTTTCAAAATCAGCAGGATCGTTTGAGGTAACAACCGTATTTGATGTGCCCCATTTAGTCATATTTTCTTTTAGTATTGAAGCTCTTGACCTAATCACTTCGTTACTAACTAGTAATCCGGCTTTATTTAGCCAAGAAGATATGAGTGTACTTTTTCCTCCAGGCGCAGCGCAAAGATCAAGTATTCTAGGATCTTTTGTGTTTAATTGAAGTTGGTTTAAAACTGTTTCAAGGAACATAGATCCCGCTTCCTGAGGATAGTAACATCCCGCATGAAAAAGAGGGTCTTTGGTGTAAAAGGGTCGTTCACTAAGGTAGTATGCTTCATTGCACCAAGGAACTTCTTTTAATATAGGAAGTTTAGCTTCCGTTTTTATTGGGTTTCGTCTTACTGAGCTTGGGGATTCTTTGTCGAGTGCGTCGAGTAGTGCTTGCCCTAAGAAAGAGTCATTTAAAACACGTTTTTTGAAATCTATAGGAAGTGTTTCCATGAAGAATGTTACTTAGTTGAAGTGAATGGAAGTCGGGCTGTTGCGCTTATTTCTTGAGTGGCAAAGCACTTGTTTTTATACATGTAATACCCTGTTACTGCAATCATCGCTGCGTTATCAGTACAATACTGGAATTCGGGAATGAATACATCCCAATTGTGTTTTTCTCCGAGTGTTTTAAGTGTGCTTCGGATTCCTGAATTTGCCGAAACTCCTCCGGCTATTGCAATTTGATTTATCCCTAATGATTTACTCGCTTTTATAAGTTTGTCAACTAATAAATCAATTATTGTTTGCTGAACTGAGGCGCAGATGTCTTCTATGTTTTTTGAAATAAAGTTTGGATCTTTTTTCTGTTCTTTTTGAAGAAAGTATAGGATTGACGTCTTTAGTCCACTAAAACTATAGTTGTAATTATCAATTTTAGGTTTTGAAAATGAAAATTGATTTGGATTTCCAAGTTGTGCATTTTTGTCTATAAATGGACCTCCTGGGTAAGGTAGGCCAAGAATTTTCGCTGTTTTATCAAAGGCTTCACCTGCAGCGTCATCAATGGTAGTTCCAATGACTTCCATATCGAGATGGCTTTTGACATGGACGATTTGAGTATGTCCTCCTGACACCGTAAGGCATAAAAAGGGGAATACTGGTTTTTTATTTTGGGGGGAGTCAATAAAATGGGCTAAAACATGACCATGCATATGATTTACATCCATCATCGGTATGTTTAATGCGAGTGCCATTGATTTAGCAAAGGAGGTGCCAACTACTAATGATCCAAGTAGACCAGGACCTCTCGTGAAAGCAATTCCATCTAATTCATTTAGGCTTATCCCTGCTTTTTTAATTGCGGAATGAACCACAGGTATAATATTTTGCTGATGTGCTCGAGAAGCTAGCTCTGGAACGACTCCACCGTATTGTTTATGAATTTCTTGACCAGCAACTATGTTTGATAAAATTGTTGTATCTTTGATAATTGCAGCAGATGTATCATCACAAGATGATTCTATGCCGAGAATAAGTAATGAGTTATCAACCAATTTCAATCTATTTTGAACCTAGCATCAAAGGTACTTAAATTTATAGGAAAATTCAGTGGTGCCTCTATTGAATGGTTTTTAATTCTATTTATTTTCATCGCTTTTGCTGTTCGTACTTCAATTGTTCAAACCTTCCTAGCAAAAAAAGCGACAGCTTATTTTTCCAAAGAATTAAATACAGATTTTCATATTGAACGCGTTTCAATTGTCTTTTTCAATCGGGTTATTCTTGATGGTCTTCAGATTCAAGATAGAAATAAAAAAAACATTGCTCACGTAAAATCGATTTACCTTAAATTTTCATCGCTATATCAGTTCAAAAAACAAATTAATATTGAAAGATTGGAGCTGAAAAATGGACAATTTGAATTGTACCAAGAAAAAATTTCTGGGAGGTTTAATTATGATTTTATTACCGATTATTTTTCACCGAAAACAAAATCAAAAAAATCCGTTCGATTTAAGATCAAAGAAATTGCATTAATAAATATTGATGCAAAATACGATGATTATAGAGAAAAGGAAATAAATGATGAAATCGACTACAGCCACATTCATTTGAAAAAGTTGTATTTATTTGCGAATAAACTATCGTTAAATCAGGGGGTGATTAAAGCTAAAATAAATCATTTGTCTTTAAATGAAAAATGTGGCTTGGTAATTCATCGTTTTTCTTGTTATTCTAAGGTCAGTAGTAAAGGAATTTTTACAAAAGATCTCAAGTTTAAGACGAATCAGTCTGATGTGTTTTTACCAAAGTTTGCTATGTCTTTTAATCAATGGTCAGACTTTGAGTATTTTGATGATAAGGTATTCTTTGATGCTGTTTTAAATAAAAGTGTTGTTTCAATGAGGGATATTCAATATTTCACATCGGAATTGGCGGGTATGAATCAGTTGTGTGAGGTAGAGGCTTCTTATGTTACAGATTGCTTAAAGAAAATGAATATACAAGACCTTGTTCTTCGTTTTGGAAAGGAAAGTGTTATTAAAGCTGATTTGATTCTGCCAGATTTCCGATATTTAAATAATTTAGCATACAAAGAATCGATTGATTTTATTCATGTGAGTACACGCGATATTGAAACTTTTCAGTTTCCTTTAATAAGTGAGATTGCTCCAATTCAACTCATTGATTTTATCGATAGATTGGATTATTTTGAAGGAGTGAGCTTAGCCATTAAAGGAACAAATCAACATTGTAAGATTACTTCAGAAAATGTTTCTACATCAAAAGGAAGTGTCAGTTTTCCGAATGGTATTTGGGTTGACTATGTGCAGCATTCAAATAGTTATCTCTTTAAATCTACTTCAAATACGACTGATTTGGTTTTTAAATCGATCGATGTGGGAGGAATAATTAAGGATGAAAGCTTTGGTAAAACAGATGCAAGTTTGTCAATTAAAGGTGAATTTGATTTTTCAGATAAATTTGAATTGCATTCTATTTCAGGAAATTTGAATCGATTTGAATATAATAATTATACATATGATAAATTTGTCTTAAATGAGGTATCCTATCAAAATGATGCTGTTTCAGGTCGGATTGAGGTAGATGATCCGAATGTGAATTTAGTTTATGAGGGTGCGATGGATTTTAACGGAGGGATTTCGTTGGATTTTAAAACTGAAATTAATTTATTTGATCTTCAAGCGACTCATTTTTTAACTGAAACAAGTACTGATTTTTCTGGAGTACTGGACATAAAATTAGTAGGTCAACATATAGAGGATTGTCAAGGGACTGCTTCATTATCAAATGTGGTATTTAATCAGACAGAGAAAAGGATTGTTATTCCATTCATTAATGTTGAATTAGAACGGTTGAATAACATTGATCGATTGACTTTGGAATCAAGTGTTTGTGATTTATCGCTTGAGGGGAGTCTAAATATGAAAACATTATTTCCTGAAATAAATAATAAATTGAGTCTTGTTTTACCGATCTTTATTCAACCTGTATTAATTCCTACGAGCTCTTTGAGAAACAATTGGGATTTTGTAATTGAGTCTAAAGACGCGAATGAATTGATTCATTTATTTGCTCCTGATCTTTCTATTGCAAAAGGTTCTACTTTGATAGGTCAATATGGTTCTGAGTTACTCAAGTTTAAATTAAGGTCATCTCGTGTGAAGTATGATAAATTAGTTTTTCATGATTTGTATTCAAATAATATTCTTTCAGCTAAAGAACTTGAGACAAATATTGATTTAAAATCTGTCTTTCTTTCTGATTCCAGTTATATTTCTAATGTTACTTTTCAAGTAAAAGGAAGGGATAATTTATTGAACTCTACTTTAAACTGGTATAACAAAGAAAATTTTTCTCAACTTGAATGGAATACACTTTTTAAAGATAAAGATAAAATTGATTTTAATTTCTTGTCTTCCTTTGTGTCTTTTGATAAATTGAAATGGCAATTAAATGATCAAGCGATTATTCGATATGAATCAAATAAAATTCATTTTTTTAATGTTGGTTTTTCTCATTTAAATCAGTCACTAGATATTGAGGGGGTCTTATCTGAATCACGATCAGATCTTGCAAAAATAAATATCAAAGAGCTCGCTATTGAAAACTTAAATGGTGTTTTCAATTTCCCAATCAGATATAAAGGCATACTAAGCGCGGAAGCTAATTTAAGCTCTCCTTTTCATAATCCGTTTTTTAAAGTGAATTCGTTAATTAAAGATTTATATTTGGATAGAGAGAACTTTGGTGACGTGGTTTTAAATGGGGAATGGGAAAATGAATTGAAAAGTTTTTCAATGTCTGGAAAAGTTGCTTATCAAAAAATCCCATCACTTAATTTTCAAGGGAGGTACTTTACTCAAAAAGAAAATAATAACCTCGGTATTGACCTATCCTTCAATGAAACGGATATTCAATTTGTAAATGCATTTATCGATCCTGAAATTTTAAAGGATGTTGAAGGTAAAATTACGGGGGACCTTCATCTTGGGGGTACTATTGCTAAACCAATTTTAGATGGGGAGGTAAATCTAAGAAAAGGGAGGGCTTTTGTAACTTATTTAGGAATAAACACCTTGTTTGAAGGTAAGATATTGGCAGAAAATAATCAGATACATGTCAATAATATTCCAGTGAAAGACGAAGAAGGTAATACCGGATCTTTAGTTGCTACTTTTTATCATCAAAATTTTAAAAATTGGTTATTTGATTTGAATTTTAATCTAACTAATGATATATGTTCTATTCCTGGTTATGTTTCTCCTTTAAACCGATTTTTAGTTCTTAATACTAATTTTAAAGAGGGTGATGTCTTCTATGGGAAAGGATATGCAACGGGTGATGTAAATATCAATGGGACTTTTGATATGGTTGAAATTTCAGCCAATTTAGATTCAAAAACGGGATCTGCCATCAATTTCCCTATGTATGGAGCATCTTCTGTTGTCAATGATGAATTTATAACTTTTAAGTCGAAAAAATCAAACGTAAGTACTGTGAAAACTAATTTTTTTAGTACTGGTTTAAAGCTTGATTTAAATTTTAAAGTTACTCCATTAGCTAAAATTAGAATGATTTTTGATGAGCGATCTGGAAATGAAATTACGGCTTATGGTCAAGGTGATTTTAACATTAAACTTTCTAGTGATGATGAGTTAACTATAAATGGTGTTTACGAGATAAAAAACAATAAAAATAATTTTAGTACTTATAACTTTGTTTTGGGTCCTGTGATGCAGCCTTTTATCATTGAAGAAAAAGGAACTGTAAGCTGGACTGGAGATCCATTTTCAGCAATACTTGATCTTACGTCTTATTATAAAGTTGCGACAAGTTTAAAAGATGTTATGCCAACAAGTGATTCAAAGTTGCAAAATACAACTTCATTACAAGACGTTAAATGTAATTTGAAGTTGTCAGAGTCCATTTTAAAACCGCGTATTAATTTTGAATTGGAACTTTTGAAAGGAAACTCGGGTTTAATGGATGATGCAAAAGCTGCAATTTCAAGAATTAATTCAAATAAAGATGAGTTGAATAAACAATTCTTTTCGTTGTTGATTTGGAAAAAATTTCAACCATTACTTTCAAATACAAATTCTGTCGGTACAAATGCTGTTGCAGATTTGGTTTCATCTCAAATAAATAGTTTATTAGGTGATTTATCAAAAGATTATAAGTTGAATGTGACTTATAATGTAGCAAATAGTGGTGTTGTAACTTCAGATCAATCTCAATTGCAATCATCTAGTAAGATTGCTTTGGGTGTTTCTAAAAATTTATTTGATGGAAAGTTAATTGTCAATGGGCTAATTGGCCGTTCAACGATGTCAAATCAATCTAATCCGCAAAGCTTGTTAATTGGGAATTTGAATTTAGAATTTAAGATGAATGAAAAAGGTACTTTTAAAGTCCGGGGGTTTAATGAAACAAACGATATTATTACAACAAATCAGCTACAGACACGAACCACACAGGGATTAGGGTTTAATTACCAGGAAGAATTCTCTACTTTAAATGAATTTGTCTTATTTCAGTCGTTTTTAGACGTTTTTAGGAAAAATAAAAATCGAAATATAAGTTTTCGAAAAAACACATCTAAACGATTAGTTCCAAAGGAAGTAGATTCAACAGATCAAATTCGTATTATTGGCTTGTAAAGTAAAGGTTATGAATAAAGTGTTAATTGCAAATAGGGGAGAGATTGCTCGGAGGGTTATTAAAACACTTCGTTTAATGGGAATTAAGAGTGTTGCTGTTTATTCCGATGCTGATGCTAACAGTCCTCATGTTTTTGAAGCAGATGAAGCTGTTTATCTTGGTGAATCTCCTTCGATTAAAAGTTATTTAAATCAAAAGTGTATACTTGATCACTGTAAGGATTTAGGGGTTGATGCAATTCATCCAGGATATGGTTTTTTGTCGGAAAATGCTGTCTTTGCTAAATCCGTAATGGATGCGGGGATAATATTTATAGGTCCCTCTGTTCACGCAATGGATGTGATGGGGGATAAGTTAAAGGCGAAGCAGGCTGTTAAAAAGTTTGGAGTTCCTCTTGTGCCTGGAGTGGATAAGCCTGTAGTTAATGCTGCTGATGCAAAATTGATTGCTGAAAAAATAGGATATCCAATTTTAATTAAAGCTTCTGCTGGTGGAGGAGGAAAAGGGATGCGCTTGGTTGATTCAGCTAATGAGCTAGATCTTCAGATGAGGATGGCGCAAAGTGAGGCAAGGTCTTCTTTTGGAAACGATGAGGTGTTTGTGGAGAAATTTGTCTCTAAGCCGCGTCATATTGAAATTCAGGTTTTTGGAGATTCGCAAGGTAATTATGTGTATTTATTTGAACGTGAATGTAGTATTCAACGTCGACATCAAAAGGTTGTTGAGGAGGCTCCTAGTGTTCTGTTAACTCCAGAACTAAGAGCTAAAATGGGAAATGCTGCAATTTTGGTCTGTAAAGCATGCGCTTATGTAGGTGCTGGAACTGTTGAGTTTTTATTGGATGCTGATTTAAATTTTTATTTCTTAGAAATGAATACGCGCTTACAGGTGGAGCATCCTGTTACGGAAGAGATTACGGGATTGGATTTAGTGGAGTGGCAAATAAGAGTTGCTAGGGGGGAGCGTTTGCCTAAATTGCAACATGAGGTACAAATGAAAGGTCATTCTATTGAAATCAGAGTCTATGCGGAAGATACATTTGCAAATTTCTCTCCTAGTATTGGTAGTTTGAGTCGTTATAGAACTCCTTCTGGAAAATTTATTCGCGTCGATGATTCTTTTATTGAAGGTATGGAGATTCCTATTTTTTATGATCCTATGATTTCTAAATTAATTGTATGGGGAGAAAATAGAGAGGAAGCAGTGGAGCGGATGATTGAAGCAATAAAGGATTATCAAATTTCTGGTGTTCGAACTAATTTAGATTTTTGCACCTTTGTTTTAAAACATAATGCATTCCGATCTGGAGATTTTGATACAAATTTTGTAAAACATTATTTTGAAGATCCAATGGTTGTAAATGATGCAATGCCAGATGAAGCTATTGCAATAGAGCATTGTTTTGAACAATTATGGAATGATATTAAGTCCAAAAAAGAAAAAGAATTTGTTTCCCGTCCAATTCATGGAGCTTGGAAGTTAAGGCATTAACTATTGAATGTAAGGTAAGTCATAAACCATTCAAAAGAGAGTAGGAGTTGTAGTATGGATATGGCTTTAATTGTGTTTGGTGTATCACTTTTTTCTTTATTTATTTGGTGAAGTGAAATACCACAGAGAAATGATGCAATACTCAGCAAAATAATCTGATTGAAAATCAATCCAAATAAAATTAAAACAGCAAATAAAATGGGTATTAATCGATGTGCTTTTGATTGATTGAGAGTGTATATTGAAGATATTAATAAGATAAGGTTAAAAAAGAAGAAGCAAAAGTCAGTAATCATCATTTTTGAAAAAAACTCCATCTGTTCGTAAGATAATATACTAGACCAATATCCTTCGTTTGATAAAAAAAACAAAATTGCACAAATCCCAATAGAGATAGATATCTTTTTGTGGGACTTAAAAAGTAAAATACTAGAAATAATTCCGTTGAAAGCAAAAGTGATTTCGTTAAAAGGAAATGGATATAAAATAGTCCTGTGTTGAATTATTCCAATCAATGTATATAAAAATAGCGTTGTAAACGATAATGTTACCGTTTTTTCGAGCAATTTCATTTGTTCTTTTTAGCGAGTGCTTCTTCGATATAAAAGAAAGTCGATAATACCTCAGGATTTCCATTTACAACTGCGACGTCATGCTCAAAATGGGCACTTGGTTTTCCGTCATAGGTTATGATTGTCCAATTGTCATCTGCTTGAATAACTCGTTCTGTACCCATGTTAATCATCGGTTCTATTGCGATTGTAAGCCCTTCTAGTATTTGTTTACCAGTACCTCTTCTCCCGTAGTTCGGTACTTGAGGTTCTTCGTGCATAGATCTACCTAATCCGTGTCCAACTAAGTCTCTTACAACACCGTATCCGTTTTTTTCAGCGTGTTGTTGGATGTGAAATCCAATGTCTCCAATGCGATTTCCTACTTTTGTTTGTTCAATACCAATTTGCAAACATTCTTTGGTAACATGTAACAACTTTTTTATTTCAGGGCTCACTTCCCCGACTTCAAAAGTGTATGCGTGGTCACCGTAATATCCTTCGAAATGTGACCCACAATCAATTGAGACAATATCACCCTCTTTTAAAGGTGTGTTTGTTGGTATTCCATGAACTACTTGCTCATTTATTGATACACAAAGTGTATTTGGAAAATCATACAAGCCAAGAAAACCAGGAATTGCATGTTGAGATCGAATGTATTCTTCTGCAATTTTATCTAGATAGAGTGGTGTGATTCCAGGTTTAATTTCAGCAGCAAGTAACCCGAGTGTTCTACTCACAATTTGAGCAGCTTCTCGCATAATTTCAATTTCTGCAGGAGTTTTATAAAATATCTGGTTTCGGTTAAAGATTCCCAAAATAGTTGTGTTATGGTGTTAGTATTGAATGA
The DNA here is from genome assembly GCA_945897755.1 of Chryseobacterium gleum. Lineage (GTDB taxonomy): Bacteria > Bacteroidota > Bacteroidia > Flavobacteriales_D > Crocinitomicaceae > CANHVK01. Next base: position 40,506 of record CAMDGH010000006.1, read on the forward strand.
AAAAGCCGAATCGTTAACGATTCAGCTTTTTTATGAGGATTGACTTAAGGTTATGCTAAGACCGCTTTTACTTTGTCTGCCGCTTCTTGAAGTAATACTGCAGAGTGGACATTTAAACCAGACTCGTCGATAAGTTTTTTTGCTTCAACTGCATTTGTTCCTTGCAGTCTAACAATAATAGGAACTGGAATTGATCCCATGTTCTTGTAAGCATCTACAACTCCTTGTGCTACTCGGTCGCAACGAACAATTCCTCCAAATATATTAATAAGAATTGCTTTTACGTTTGTATCTTTAAGAATGATATGGAAAGCTTTTTCTACACGCTCTGCGTTTGCTGTTCCTCCAACGTCTAAGAAATTTGCAGGGTTACCTCCTGATAATTTAATAATATCCATTGTCGCCATCGCAAGGCCAGCTCCATTTACCATACATGCAACGTTTCCGTCAAGTTTAACGAAGTTCAATCCTGCAGCATCTGCTTCAACTTCTGTTGGGTCTTCCTCTGTAAGATCGCGCATGGCTGCGTACTCAGGGTGTCTAAATAATGCGTTAGCATCTAAAGAAACTTTTGCATCTACAGCGATGATTTTATTGTCTGATGTTTTTAATACAGGATTAATTTCAAACATAGAGGCATCACATCCTTCATAAGCTGCATACAAAGAACTTATAAATTTAGTCATTTGTTTAAATGCTTCACCAGATAAACCTAAGTTAAATGCAATTTTTCTTGTTTGAAAACCTTGAATGCCTACACGAGGATCAATTTCTTCTTTAAAAATTAAATGGGGTGTATTCTCGGAAACAGACTCAATATCCATTCCACCTTCTGTAGAATAAATAATTACGTTTTTTCCCTTTTCACGGTCTAATAAAACAGACATGTAAAATTCAGAAATTTCTGATTCACCTGGGTAATATACGTCCTCTGCCAACAATACTTTTGAAACTAATTTCCCTTTACCATTAGTTTGAGCTGTTTCTAAATGTCCTCCGAGTATCCCTTTCACTTTTTCTTCAACATGAGACAAGCCTTTAGCGATTACAACACCGTGAGATCCTGTTTCGGCTACAACTCCTTTGCCTCTTCCTCCTGCGTGGATCTGAGCTTTTACCACGTACCATTCAGTACCTGTATCTAACGTTAATTTTTTTGCTGCATCAACTGCATCGCTTACGTTTTCTACTACAACCCCGCGTTGTATAGCTACTCCGTACTTTATAAGTATCGATTTTCCTTGGTATTCGTGTAAGTTCATAGTATTATTTTTGCTTTGTAAAGTTAGTGTTTTATGATTGTATATTTATGTTTTTATAGAATTTATTTGATTAATCTTGGCTGGTATATCTGAGGTATATGTGTTTGTATTTATTTCAAACCTTTTATTTTTTTTATTAATTCGCTTGTTTCATCTATATTCTCACCATTTCTTCTCCCTATTTCTAATGCTTTTTCAGCAATTTCAAGTGCTTCTTGTTTTTTTGCCAACTTAAACAATAATGAAGCATAGGTGTCCAACTCTGCATAACTAATTTTATCATTTCCTAAACAGATTTTTTTCATTAATTCGGATGCTTTTAAGATGGTTTTTTCATCTGATATTTTCTCGAATATCATCCATGAATAAGTGTTGTAGTCTTGTTTTAACAAATGTTTTTCAGCTCCTTGGATAAAATGTGTTCCGAATTGCGTTAATTCATTTTTCTTAAGTGAATACTCTATCTCTGTGTAAAATGAGATTTGATCTTTTAATAGATTTGAAGATAATTTAATCGAATTTAGGTATTTGGTAAATGTATCTTCGTTGAATGATTTAGAATTAAGGAGTTTTTTTGTAGTGGCTGAATATGTTCTTATGATTTTTTCTGAAACAATATCTATTCCATACAAAGATTGAAACGTATTTAGATTGCTTATCAAGTATTTGAAAGCAAGAGAGTTAATACTTTTAACATGCGCCTGAATGAGTGACCAATTTTCCGGAGAGCTCAATAATGAAGGGGTTTGAGATGTAAAGTATATGTTGGCTATTTCATCTGTAGGTAAACAGGTAGACGATAAATAGGTTAAGTATTTTTTTAAAAATTCTGGGTTGTTTTGATTTTCATTGTATTTTGAAGTGAAAAATTGAATATTTTCTGAATCTATAAGGGTGTTTTGTGATAGAGCTATCATTTCCTTAGCTGATCTTGGAGCACCTGCAGTTCGGTGAACTACTTTCCCGTCACCGTCAATGAAAAGTAAATTTGGATAACAGAAAACACTGTATTTTTTTGCTAGTTCTGGGCCTTCGCCTTTTTCCATATCTATTTTTGCGTTAATATAATTTTTATTGAAATAGGTTGCGACAGTGTCATTTGTGAATATGTTTTTAGATAGCCATTTACATGGTCCGCACCAACTTGTATATGCGTCTAAGAATATTAGCTTGTTCTCTTTTTTAGCTTTTAATTTGATTTCTTCGAAAGAAAAGTTCTCAAATGAAATCGAAGTGTTTTGTGCTGTTGTTGAAAAGGTAAATAAAAGAAATAAAAGATTTAAAAGTGATTTTTTCATAGGGTGATTAATATTAGTTCGCTGTAAAATTAAGTAAAAAAGACAAGTGAGAAAGCGCTATGTTTAAGTGAGATGGATTTAAGTGTGTTTTAGCATAAAATGCTTCTCTAGTATTTCCTGTGTTGTTAAAGGGTAATTTTTGTAAATACCTGAATAAATTCTGTTTGCATCAGTTGTTAAGTTGTATTTGTTTAAAATTGAATAAAATTGAATGAGGATGTTTATTGACGTGTTTTTTCGAAGGAGATTTTCAATCGTTGGAATAGTGCTAAGGTTTCCAGATGCAAGACAAATGGTGGACCAACGAAGTTGTAGTACAATGTCTTTATGTGTTGATAATTGAAGATGCATATTCAGAAATTCAATTTTTTTATCGTCTAGCTTAGTTGGAAGTAGGTGAAGTAATAGTGCGATTTCGTTTTCCTTTAACTGCTTCAGTTTATGGATTAATTTCAGGTTTGATCGTTTTGATTGTTTTTTTAGGAGTAGTTGACTTGTAATTAATCTAAGGGTGTTTGTGCTTTCCTGTTGTTTTGTGTTTTTGATGAAATAACGTGTTTTATTATTGATTGGCTGAATTAGATGATCTAGTTTTTTATTTTTTATAAATAGATAAAGTTCTTTCTCGAAGTCTGTGGTGGTGAATTGAGTTTTGTTAAAGTAATGATTTTTCATAAAATGAATAGTGCTTTCTGTTTCGCAAATAGAAGTAAGATCATTTATCAATGCATACTGGGTAGAAAAATCTCCTTGCCTAATTTCAGTGTATGTTTGGTTTGTGGTTGTAGAATCATAGTCGGAAAAAGGGATGTAATAGCTAGGATTAAGTGATTTTGAATGGTAATAGGTGAGTAGTTGGTCTGTTGTTAAAGTATTGGTCTGTTCGATTGTGAAGTGTGTTATTCCGGTATGAATTCCAGCCATGTATGCTTGTGTTAGTGGTTTGCTCGAAAAGGGAGAATTTAAATTCAGTAACTCTCTTGTTATTAGTAGTTTAGATAGTTGGTTGTTGTTTATGATTTGTTTGTTAATGCATGTTGTATTATTAAATTTAATGATGTCGAATGGATACCATGCGGGAAGTAAGAGTATGTGAGTGTTTAGTTTATTTATTGCCAATTCTTCTTGAAGTTTAGTGAATGTGTTGATTGCATTTAAGCAATTTTTTTTGTCTATGGAGCTAAATCGATCATAAATTAGGTCTGATTTTGAAGTTAATTGTAATTTTTTAAAGGAGCCAACCAATAATCCGATTTGATCATTTTTAATTGGATTAATTGATTCGAATTCGATTGTAGATTCTTGTTTGTTATCTTTTTTCTGGTCTAATCCAGTTATGAAAGTTGCTGCTTTGTCTGATTTAATTGAGTATGAAAGTTTCTGTTGATGTGAAAGTATGTCTTGTGTTGGTATCCAGTTTCTTACGAATTTTTTTCCAGGTTCGATTAAAAGTGTGTTTTTTGTTTTGCTTGAATCTGTGTTTATCCAGTTGAGTGATTTGTTTTCTGGCGATGTTTGGTAATAGATGTTAACTTGATTGTGGTTTTTTGATAGGTGAATGGTTAGAGGTGCTCCTAGTGTACTGTCTTCGATGCCAAGTGTGTAATCTGTAGATGTTTCCTTTCCTTTTAAGCCTAAAGTTACTTTCTGGATTTGAAGTGATCGAGTGTCTAAAATGAGAAGTGAGTCGGTGCTTTTTCTTTTTATAGTGTGTCTTGCAATTCCGTATATCGTAGCGTTTTCAAAGTGAATATCGAGCTCTACATGGAGATTTGTTGAAATCACTTTTTTATAGTTCGAAAAGCTTTTGTTGTCTTGATGAATTTCCAGCGGGATAGGTGATTCTTTTTTATTATTTGCTGTGCATTGAAGCATTATCAGCGAAGCAAATAAGATGATTGAGGTATGTAAATATTTTATTGTCAATTTTTTATATAAATTATTAAATTAGTTTAAACTATATTATCTTTAGTTATATGTTTAATAACTTCGGCAGCTCCATATAAGCCGAAAAGTGCAGGTATGTAACTTATTGTTCCATAAAAAGAGCGTTTGTAATTTTTTCCATCCGTCATTTTTAATGCTTCTTTTGCTTGTACTTCTGATGAAAATACTGCCTTTACTCTCTTGTATCCTATTTTGTCGCGTGTAAGTCTTTTTTTGATGTGTCTGGCTAATTTACAGTTGTTTGTGTTTTCTAATTTAGAGATTTGCACTTTGCTTGGGTCCATTTTTCCACCTGCTCCCATATGAGATATAATGGGTGTTTTAAGGCGTATGCATGCCTTAATCCATTCTAGCTTAGGAGTCACTGAATCGATGCAGTCCATTACGTAGTCCGGATTGTGTTTTGCTAAAATCTCCCAAACTCGTGGTGGTAAAACAAATTCTTCAATGATGTTTAAGGTAATGTCTTGATTGATTTCTTTTAATCGTTCTGCTAGAACAACTGCTTTATTTCTATTTATTGTTGAGTTAGTTGCTGTTAATTGCCTGTTTTTGTTTGTGATATCGAATGAGTCTCCATCGATTAGAGTGATGGTTCCTACCCCTGCTCGTGCAATGAATTCCCCTGCAAACGAGCCTATTCCTCCAAGCCCTACGATTAATACATGTGCTTTTTTCAGTGTTTCTATTTTGGATTTACCTATAAGTAATTCTGTTCTTTCTAACCAATCTTCCATGGAGTGAATATGCATTTAAAGTTTTTGTATATTTCTTTTTTTAGTTCCTCCAAAGATATGTTTTTTAGTAGAGATATTTGTTGATATACATCGTAAATTGAATTTTCTGTGTCTGTATCTGTTTCTAAAAACAGGTGCGATAAAGGTATTTCTCTCACTGTCTCTTGAAGTTTTTTATCCCAAAGAACTGCTGTTCCAATGCTTAAATAGAAGCCTTCATTTAGTAATATGTGTGTTATTTTTGTGTTTCTAAATCCATGTATGATCCATTGATTTTGATGCTTATTTTTTCGTTTTAACGTAATTAATTCATTAAAATGTTTGACGCAATGAATAATTATAGGTTTGTTTATATGTTTATCTCTATATACTTGCAAATTAAATAGTTCTATCTGTTTGTTTAAAGTTAATTCTGAGTACTTATCTAAGCCGATCTCACCGATTGCTAAACAGTTTGTTTTTGTGATGAGATCTAACTTATATTCTGTACCTTGTTTTGAACGGGGGTGTATTCCGTAACTAAAAAACTCGTTTGTTGTTTCAGTGTCGTAATTTACAATCTCAATTCCATTTCCGGTGTATGAGTGTGTGTGTATGTTGATGTATTCCATTTTTTGTTAGAACTTTACGGATGTAAAAATAAGTATGATTTGCGATTATATTTATAATTTCATTTTCGGGTCTTTTTTTTTAACTATTTTTATTCTTTTTTTTACCTTTTATTGAATAAGTTATAATGACTAAATTAGATTATTCCATAACTAATGATACTGTTTTAGGACATCCTCAAGGGTTGTTTATTCTTTTTTTTACTGAAATGTGGGAGCGTTTTTCATATTACGGTATGCGTTCTTTGTTAATTATTTTCTTAATTAGTTCTTATGGAAATGGGGGTTGGAATTGGTCAATCGCTAGTGCTTCAGCTCTTTATGGTACTTATATTTCGTTGGTGTACTTGACGCCTATTTTAGGAGGTTTTTTGGCAGATAAATACCTCGGAAGTAGAAAAGCAGTTATCATTGGAACAGTAATTATGACGCTTGGTCACGCTTCAATGGCCTTAGAATTCAATCACATCTTTTTGTACATCGGTTTAGGATGTTTGATTATCGGAAATGGATTTTTCAAACCAAATATTACTTCAATAATATCCAATATGTATAAAAATTTCCCTGAAAAAAAAGATGGCGCTTTTACTATTTTTTATATGGGAGTAAATGCGGGTTCATTTTTAGGAATGATGTTATGTGGTTATCTAGGTGAAAAATTAGGTTGGTCGTATGGCTTTGGACTAGCGGGAATCTTTATGTTTTTAGGGATGTTGCAATTCTATTTCTCACAAAAAATATTTGGAGATATCGGGTTAAAACCTAAAAAAGAAATAGAAAAAGAGATTACATTGGAATTCGAAGGTGACAGATTGAACCCATTCACAAAATTAGATAGAGTATTAATATTCATTTGCTTAGCTATAGGATTAATCTGGATAATCAACGACCCAATCAAAAAAGTAGCTGAGAGAAATTTCCTTCAAATTGGGGCTTTTGACTTTTCAGGTTATTTTATTTTGACTGGTGCAATATTGTTTATAGTTTTACTTATATGTAGGATTATTCGTTACCCAAAGATCACTAAAGATAGGATGTGGGCTATCGTTATTTTTGCTTCTTTTGCGGTCGTTTTCAATACTTCATTTGAACAAGCTGGAGGTTCGATGACCATTTTTGCAATGCAATATACTGAAAGAGTGTTAACAGGTTCAAGTGCGATCGTTTTCATTGTAATTGATTTGATTACAACCATTGTACCAATTTTAATAATCTCTTGGGTTCTTTTCTTATTATTGAAAAAAACAATCAAACCGTATTTACTTTCAGGAATTATTTTAGCCGCGAGTTTTTTAATGATTTGGTTTATCGTGGGATGGAAAATAAATCGTGAATTAGAGACGAAAACATATTTAGTTGAATATAAAACAGTTAAAGATAAAGTTAGAAACAAAGAAACAGGAAAAAAAGAAGAATTAACTTCTCTCGTCAAAGCTTCAACAATTTTAAAAAATAACGCCAAAATTGTAGCTGAAACAATAAAAATAAAAGAATTAGACAAAATTAAAATCGGAACAAATGTCTGGCTTTTTGATACCGATAATAATGGAAGTCTAAAATACATTTCAAACGAAAAAGCAAAAGGTATTGAAGTTGACCGAAAAGTAGAAGCAAAAGTATTGAAATTAGAAAATAAAGAAGTTGAAATTCCTGCTACTTGGTTTGGAATATTAAACTCATTGTTTATTATTATTCTAGCTCCTCTTTTCTCAAAAATTTGGGGAAGTAAATATAATCCTGCTGCAACAGTAAAATATGGCCTAGGATTGATTTTTATCGGTATTGGTTTTGGAGTTCTTTCACTAGGTTCGTCAGGTATAGCTAACGGAATGGACATTGTTAAAGTAAGTAGCTTCTGGTTAGTTGCAGCCTATTTCTTTCATACCATTGGTGAATTATGCATCTCTCCTGTTTCATTATCGTATGTAAGTAAGTTAGTCCCATCTAGAATGATTGCCTTAATGTTTGGTATTTGGTACATTGCATTAGCAATAGGAAATAAATTATCAGGAACAGTTGGTGGTCAAATTGAAGAAATTCAAAAAGAACATTCTTTAAGTTATTTCTTTATATTGTTTACTGTTGCACTCGGAATTATCGGATTAATTGGAATTTTAATAAGTCCTTTGGTGAAAAAATTGATGCACGGCGTAAAATAAATACTTGAATTTTAATATTTAGTTCATAATCAAATTAATTTCTCTATTTTCACGCGGTATTAAAAAAAAACAGAATGGATTCAAAAGAAAGTTTAATTGACAGAATTGATGCAAACGGAACAATTATGGGACACCCAAAAGGGCTGTTCTTATTGTTTTTTACTGAAATGTGGGAGCGTTTTAGTTATTATGGAATGCGAGGGGTTTTAATGCTTTATATGATAAAACTTTGGTCTGAAAACGGATTAAACATTCCTGAAAGCACTGCGTCACTTTATTATGGGTTCTTTACTGGATTTGTTTATTTCACACCATTATTAGGTGGTTTTATTGCAGATAAATTCATCGGTCAAAGAAAAGCGATCACTATTGGTGGTATCACAATGTTAATTGCTCAATTGGTTTTATTCTCTATGAATACTCATTTAGGCTTAGCGATAGGATTGGTTTTATTAATCATCGGGAATGGATTCTTTAAGCCAAACATTTCAACTATGGTAGGACAATTATACCGACCAAATGATGCAAGAAGAGATTCTGCTTTCTCTATTTTTTATATGGGAATTAATTTAGGAGCTTTAATTGCACCTTTAATTATTGGGCTTTTAGCAGAAGATTGGTTCGCTGTAAAGGGTGGAGTAAATCCTGATGGATCTCCTATAATATTAAGTTATGGGTTTAAATATGCGTTTTTAGCTTCTGCAATCGGAATGGGACTTGGTCAGATTATTTTCAATATGTTCGCTAAAAAATATTTATTAGAAATAGGGGATGCGCCGACAAAAATAGATAAAGCAGTGAAAATTGAGGTCGCTGAAGTATCAGTTGAAGATAAAAAAATTGAAAAACAAAGAATTACTGTAATCTTCATTTTAACTTTTTTCGTTATCTTTTTCTGGGCTGGATTTGAGCAAGCAGGTTCATCCATGACTATTTATACTGATAGATACATCGACAGAAATGTATTTGGATGGACTATACCAACAACATTCTTTCAAGCATTTAACCCATTATTAATTGTATTATTAGCTCCAATTTTTGTTTGGTTTTGGAGTTCTAATTACGGAAAAAGACTATCTACTCCTATCAAAATGAGTTTAGGGATGATACTTTTAGGAATTGGTTTCTTATTTATGTTAATGGCAACATACAATGTTCAAGTAACTGGTTCTGGTGATAAAGAAGAGGTCGTGAAAAAAGCAGCTTTAATATGGTTGATTTTAACTTACTTCTTCCATACGATTGGTGAACTTTGTTTATCTCCAGTTGGTTTATCAATGATTACAAAATTAGCACCTGTAAAATTAGCATCTCTTCTAATGGGAGTTTGGATGTTATCTACATTCGTTGCCAATATTATTGGAGGATTTATAGCTGCTTATGTTGAACAATTAGGTGCTGGAACCGTATTTGGATCTATCGCTGTTTTTGTAATTGTTTTAGGTGTGCTAATGATCTTGGTGTCTAAACGTTTATCGAAAATGATGCACGGAATAAACTAATAAATTATAATTACTATCTTTGGAAAGCAGTACTTTTTGGTACTGCTTTTTTTATTAATCAATAATTCGATATGAAGCAAATAGCAACATTAGAAGAAATTCAAGGTTTTAAAGGGAAATATCCTAAACAATTGTGGTATCTGTTCTTTTCTGAAATGTGGGAACGTTTCTCTTTTTACGGAATGAGAGGAATGTTAATTGTTTTTATGACAAGTCAACTTTTAATGAAAGAAGATGTTGCCAATTTACAATATGGTTCTACTCAAGCTTTTGTCTATGCTTTCACTTTTGTCGGTGGACTTTTTGCTGATAAAATTTTGGGTTTCAGGAAGTCTCTTTTTTGGGGAGGACTGTTAATGATTGTGGGGAGTTGTATTTTAGCTGCTAATCCAAAAGATTTTTTCTTTATTGGAATTAGTTTTACGATTATCGGTTCAGGTTTCTTTAAGCCGAGTATTTCTACTATGGTAGGTTCACTATATAGATCAGATGATAATAGGCGAGATGCAGGATTCTCTTTGTTTTATGCAGGAATAAATGTTGGAGCACTTTTAGGTGGTTATGCTTGTGTTGCAATTGCACAAAGTTATTCTTGGAATTTAGCATTTGGATTAGCTGCCATTGTAATGTTTATTAGTTTAGTAACTTTTATTTTCACCCAAAAATCTTTAGGTCCCATCGGGCTAATGCCAACTAAAACGGATGAAAACGGAGTTGTAATTACCAAGAAAAAGTGGGTTGAATATAGTGTTTATTTAGGTTCTTTAGCTATTATTCCTTTAATTATGACAATGGTTTCTAAAACGCAGTACACAGATTATTTCATGTATGCAATCGGGCCTTGTACATTGCTTTATTTATTTTATGAAATGACTAAATGTAATACTCAAGAAAGAAAAAAATTATTTGCAGCACTTGCTTTTATTTTATTTTCAATTGTGTTTTGGGCATTTTTCGAGCAAAGTGGTGGTTCTTTAGCCATGTTTGCTGCAAATAATCTTCATGATGATGTTGTTGGTGTTAAGCTAAATCCGAATGGAGTTAATAATGCTGCTAATTCATTATTTGTGATCATTTTCGCGCCAATTTTAGGATTAATATGGATTGGGTTGTCAAAAAAGAAAATCGAACCAAATACAATTGTCAAATTTGGATTAGGTTTCCTTTTCTTAGGATTAGCATTTTACACGTTCTATTTCACTAAATTTTTTGCTGACGCTAATGGTATGACTTCTTTGAATATGTTTACGTTAGCTTATTTCATAATTACTTTTGGGGAACTTTGTTTATCACCTATCGGACTTTCTATAATGACAAAACTATCTACAAAATCACTGCAAGGAGTGATGATGGGTACGTGGTTTTTAGCTAGTGCTTATGGTCAATACGTTGCGGGGATTTTAGGTGCCGGTATGTCGAGTACAAATGAGAACGCAACTAAAACTGAAAAACTTATTTCTTACACGGATGGTTATTATCAATTAGCTTTCTACGCAGTTATATCTGGAATAATAGTTATTGCCTTATCACCTTTCATTAAGAAGTTAATGGGGGATGTGAAATAATGAAAAAACGATTTCGATACATTAAAAATAAACTCAAATTATGACTCAAAGAAATCATCCAAAAGCATTGCCTTTCTTATTTTTCTCTGAAATGTGGGAACGTTTCTGTTACTACTTGATGATTGGAATTTTCACTCTTTACTTGAAAGATACAGTAGACGGATTCAGTATGACTGAAGCAGAAGCTTCCGATTTATACGGAACATTTATTGCCTTTGTATTCTTAACTCCTTTTGTTGGCGGATTACTAGCGGATAGAGTTTTAGGTTATAGAAAGTCTATTACCATTGGAGGTATTATGATGGGAATCGGATATTGCTTGATGTCTGTTCACAATGAAACTATGTTGTACATCGCTATGCTTTTTGTGATTTTAGGTAATGGTTTCTTCAAACCGAATATTTCTACCCTACTTGGAAATCTATACAATACACCTGAATTTAAAGACAAAAAAGATTCAGGGTATAATATCTTTTATATGGGTATCAATATTGGTGCCTTTGTCTGTAATTTTTTTGGTGCTGCATTATATAATATGCTCGGTTGGGGTGCTGCCTTTATTGCTGCTGGAATCGGAATGTTTATTGGTATAGTCATTTTTTGGTCGGGGACGAAACATTTTAAACACGTTGATGTTATTAAACCAACACAAGCAGGTGATATGCCTTTAGGTAAGATATTTGGTTTGATTTTACTCCCTTCCATTGTATTTGGTTTATTAGGCTATTATTTGAATGGAGTTACCTCTGATTCTAATCCAGATGGTAATTTTATTGGTTCAGATACTACTGATGCATTTTTATTTGGGTGTTTGCCAATCATCTTTTTCTACGGTAGATTATGGTATAAATCACCTAAAGAGGAAAAAAGACCGATTGCAGCCATGTTAGCTATTTTCGCAGTTGTGATTTGTTTCTGGGCAGTTTTCAAACAAAATGGATCTACCTTAAACACTTGGGCTGATAGATACACAGATAGAGAAATGCCCGCAGCAATGACAGGTACAATGGGAAAATTACAATTAATTGATTCGATGGAATATGTGAAATCAGAACAGGTTGTGATGGATAATCAATTCCGAGTAGCTGATAAAACTAAAACTGAATTGGCTTACCCTCCTTACTTTAAAAATATGAAAAAGTCTGATTTACCGAAAGATGGTGAAACAGAATTATTGTTCAATACACCTTTATTTCAATCTGTCAATCCATTCTGGGTAATCGCATTAACTCCACTTGTATTGGCATTCTTTGCGTTTTTAAGAAGAAAAGGGAGAGAACCATCTACACCAACTAAGATTGCTTTTGGATTAGTAATTTCAGCATTATCCTGTTTAGTAATGTATGCTGCCGTTCACGCAAGTCAAAACGGAGGAATCAAATCTTCAGCTTGGTGGTTCATTTCATCGTATGCCGTAATCACAATTGGTGAGTTATTTTTAAGTCCAATGGGATTGTCAATGGTGTCAAAATTAAGTCCTCCAAGGTTAACCGCTTTAATGATGGGGGGATGGTTTTTAGCTACATCTATAGGTAATAAATTATCTGGTGTTTTAAGTAGTTTATGGGATGGTTACGAACAAAAAGCGAATTTCTTTTTAGTTAACTTCTGTTTATTAGGTGCGGCTGCTGTTCTATTGTTTTTTATGTTAAAATGGTTGAACGGTATTTTTAAAGAAAATAGTTTAATAAATTAAGGATATGAAACGGTTTAGATTTATTATTTGGGTGCTTGTTTTTTTTGTATTATTAATGTGTATACCTGTATCGATTTTGTATGGATGGGTTTTACTTGCTAAGTTTATTGGCGTTTTTGTCGTGGTCTTACTAAGTGTAATGGTTCGAGTTTGGTTGGTTCAGGTAACGAAACAAAAAAACAGGCCTGACAAGGTATCGATTACAATTAATGACCGTTACTGGTTAAAAGAGCATTTCTTAGCATATCGAACATTTAAGTCGGAGGATAAAGATATCTTTGAAAATAGATTAGCATTACTGCTTACTAAGATGGTGGTAACTAAGGAAGGGGAGATAGCTGATAAAGAATGGTGGCTTAGAATTGGTGCAAGTTCTGTTTTCTATTTTTTCAATGGACCCTATTGGGATCTAGGTATTTCAAGCTCTTTTGAGATAGTTTCTCCTGATGAAGTGGTGAATAATTTTGAAATTAAAGAAGATACGATCAAGATTTCGGGAGATTATTTGCTTCAGCAAAATCAAGATGCTTTCTGGATTGAATTACGAAAGTAGACAAGGGCAATCATTTACCTGAAAATAACACCAGCTTGTTTAGATAAATCACTATGATAAATACAGTTTTTTAATTTTATTTATTTGGTTTACAGGCATATACATATTTATTAAAAAAACATTGTTAAAAACCTTTGCGAATTAAAAATCTCTTGGTATATTTGACCTCTCCCAACGGGGAGATTTTTTTTTCTATATCATTCTTTATTTTTCAAAAGAAAAAAGTTTTTTTTGAAAAAAGTTTGGATAAGTTAATTAAGTGAGTATCTTTGCACACCGAAACACGAGCGAGTGTTTTAATAATGGTTAATTTAACTTGAATATTAAATTAACAACAAATATAAGTTCTTTGAAATTATTAGGAAATAAGGAAATGGCGTAAGAATAAACAGATAGAGCTTTACAACAAAATTCAACGTTTTATACAACGGAGAGTTTGATCCTGGCTCAGGATGAACGCTAGCGGCAGGCCTAACACATGCAAGTCGAGGGGCAGCATAAGATAAGCTTGCTTATTTGGTGGCGACCGGCGCACGGGTGCGTAACGCGTATGCAACCTACCCCGTACTGGGGGATAGCCCGAAGAAATTCGGATTAATACCCCATAGTATTTAGATATCGCATGATATCTAAATTAAAGGTTACGGTACGGGATGGGCATGCGTCCTATTAGCTAGATGGTAAGGTAACGGCTTACCATGGCTACGATAGGTAGGGGGCCTGAGAGGGTGGTCCCCCACACTGGTACTGAGACACGGACCAGACTCCTACGGGAGGCA
>CAMDGH010000007.1 GCA_945897755.1 Chryseobacterium gleum
ATTACGATGAATGTGGAAGATGTTGCTCAGACAATTGGTAAACCTGGACCAAACATCACCGATGCAGAAAGCAATAGCTACAAAACAGTTTACATTGGAACGCAACAATGGATGGCAGAGAACTTAAAAGTCTCAAAGTACAGTGATGGAACAACGATTCCAAACATTACAGATAACAACGAATGGCAAAAGTGGTTGAAAAGTGCTTGGGCCTATTACAATAACGACGAAGCAAACAATGCTAAATATGGTAAATTGTACAATTGGTATGCAGTGAGTAAAACAAGCAATGGCAATAAAAATGTGTGCCCAACAGGATGGCATGTGCCTACAGATGCTGAATGGACAGTTTTAACGGACTATCTAGGCGGAGAAAGTGTAGCTGGAGGTAAACTAAAAGAAGTAGGCACCACCAACTGGAATAGTCCGAATTCAGACGCTACTAATACGTCATTATTTACTGGTCTTCCGGGCGGGCTCCGCAGCAACAATGGCTTTTCCGGCGCCATTGGCGACTACGGTTACTGGTGGAGTTCTTCGGAGTACAATACAAACAATGCTTGTTACTGCTCCCTGAGAGTCTTCAATGGCGATGCTTCCAGAAACAACCTCTATAAGAGGGATGGCTTGTCTGTTAGGTGCCTCAGGGATTAATTCGGTATTGGCGTTGACAATTTGACCCTTTGACAATTTGACTATTTTTTTTCTCATACTGAGCATAGACGAAGTGTGGTTATTTGCACCTTAAGTTGTTCAAATCATGCTTAACATTTAAAGTATGGTTTTCCGGATGTTTTGCGAACGGAGCTGCCGAGTCGTGAGGAACGAACGTGCGAGGTGGCGGAGTGAGCCCGGGCATCAGTTCGTGTTTATTTTTGAGTGCTTAGCTTTTCAGGAAGTATTTTAAATGGGTGAGATTATTTTTTTTTTTGATTCATTTACAATTTCAAAACTCAATTGTTTGATTGGTTTTTCGATGATTGCGTTTAGTTCCCATGCTAAGTTTTCGAGGCAGGTTTTCACAATAGACTGATTAAAAAACCCATACGAACCGATCACTGAAATCTGTTTTAGTGTCGCATCTTTAGGTAGGTATAAATCAAAAAAAGCAGTTATATTCTGTTTATGGATTAAATCAAATTCCACCTTAAACTCAGTTTCGTTCACTAATTCTTTACTAAGTTCACTAAGTATCTTTTTTGGATCAAGGTGTATTTTTTGAAGTGTGATTGAAATAGGTTTAAATTTTTCATTTAAAAAACACATTAATTTAGGAGACAATTGGTTAAGGAGGTATTTTTTCAAAAGGAGTTTACCGAAATAGTAGCCGCTTCCTTCATCTCCAATGAGATATCCAAAACCACCACTTAAATTGCTTATTTTTTTGTGATCAACCAACGCGATGACAGATCCTGTACCCATAATCGCAATATGCCCTTTTTTGTTACCATAGCAAGCTATTGCTGCTCCGAGTACATCGCTTTCAATAAGCATGGTTTTAGTGATTAAAGGCATCAAAAAAGCACGCATTTTTTCTTTTGCTATCTCACTTGCGTATCCTGCACCAAAGAAGTAAAAGAAAATGGGAAAAGAGTTAAACTTAAGCTTTAAAAATTGAATAAATTCGATTGAATCTGGATTGTTTAGTTGGGAATAATGAAAGGATTGACTTGTGAAAAAGTAGGACTTAGAATGGGAGGAAATACACCAATCTGTTTTTGTGCCTCCACTATCTGCGATAATAAAAATGGATTCGTTTTTGTCAAACACATTTTCATCTAGTTCTGAAAAATGGTTAAGGAGGTGAACTTTCATTTTTGCGGATGTGTTAAGTATATCCCAAATTTGTATAAAAAATGAATAGAATCAAATTTATTTATGAAATTTAGATCAATTTTGTAAAAACCGATTTTTATAATCGCTCAGATGAGTTATTTAAAGCTTTGCCTAATGCTATTTTTTCTCTTTTTATTTGTTGAGTTATATGCTCAAGAGATAAAGATAGAACAGGAATTGGATGAAATATATGTAGATCAAGATTATGATTTTAAATACAGGCAGGCTCTCAGAAGAATCAGGAGAGTTTATCCCTTGGCCTTAAAAGCAGCAGACTTAATGCATGAGCTTGATGCACAGTTGAGCGAGGAAAATTCGAGAAGAAAAAGAAAGAAAATCACTAAAAATGTACATGAATCGATTAAAGATCAGTATTTGTATGTGATTAAAGATTTGTATATCCAAGAAGGTGTTTTGCTTATGAAACTCATTTACAGAGAAACAGGACTAACCACTGCTGAAATAATGGTTAAATACAAAGGAAGGTTTAAAGCAGGAATTTACGAACAGGTTGCAAAGTTGTGGGATCAGAATTTAGATTCAAGATATGATCCTTCAGGGAAGGATTGGATTATTGAAAAAATAATTCAAGAAATAAAAACCAATCAAATCTATTTTGATTCAGTTCCTCATTTACTCTCCCGAAATGAATTTAAGAAAGAAAAACAGGATTATAAAATCAATGTGAAAGAGTCTAAAATGCAAGCAAGGAAACAAAAAAAAGAAGCAAATTCAAAAAAAAACACGAAGGTAATCTCTAAATAATTATTTTTAACAATGGATTTTTCAACAATACCGCTATCCCGTTTAAATGCAATGCATAAAAACACCTTAATGGAAACATTAAGCATTCAATTTACCGATGCAGGCTTGGGTTTTCTAGAGGCTGAAATGCCTGTTGGTCCAATGAATCATCAACCTATGGGCTTGCTTCATGGAGGAGCTACTGCTGCTTTAATTGAATCAATAGGGTCTATGGGTTCGGCCTTGATGTGTGATTTATCAATGGAACATCCAGTAGGATTAGAGGTTAATGCAAATCACATCAGTAGTATTTCAGAAGGTGTTGTTGTTGGAAAAGGAAAGTTAATTCATAAAGGAAAAAAAACACACGTTTGGCAAGTTGATGTGTATGCAAAGGAAACTACTCGCATTATTTCTTCAGGAAGGTTAACGGTCATGATTGTGCGAAAAACAGGTGCAACCCATGAGTGATTTTGTAGCTTATCGTTTTCCGGATGGAAATGTTGAACAAAAAGTAGGACGTTTTACATTAGGGACAGAAAAAGTAGAATCTGGTTTTATGATAAGTGATTTTAAGGGTGATAACACTTTTTTTTTAGCAGATGCTTTGGATGGTGATTGGCCTGTTCATTTTCATTGTGCAAAAGAAAAACCGTATGCTTGTTCTTCAAGAGAGTATTTGCTTCAAGCCCATTCTTTTTTAAATGGAATGAAACAGTTTGGTGTTAAAAAAGGTGTTTTCTCGAGAGTGAAAAAAGTTTCTTTTTCAGTAAATAAGGCCAAAGCACTTTTTGAAATGTTGTGTCAACATTATCCTAAAGCATTTATTTATTTAGTTTCTTCTGAATTAGTTGGTACTTGGATTGGTGCTACTCCAGAAGTTTTGATGGAGTCGCACAAAGATTGTCTTTTCACAGTTTCTTTGGCTGGCACAAAGTTGGTTTCAGACACTTCGGCATGGGGAGAAAAAGAACGATTGGAACAAACGTTTGTTACTTCTTTTATTGAAGAAAAGCTTACATTGTATGGAGCGAGAAATATCGAAAAAATAGGGCCTTACGATTTATGCGCAGGTCCGATTAAACATTTAAAAACTGATTTTAGTGCTGATTTAGCATTTCAAAAACATTGGTCTTTGCTAAAAGAACTTCATCCTTCTCCTGCCGTGAGTGGTTTGCCTCGCCAAGAAGCCCTCGATTTGATAGCCCTTACTGAAAATCACGATCGTTTATTGTATACCGGTTTTATAGGTGTTTATGGAGAACAATCTGCGCGTTTTTATGTTAATTTAAGGTGTGCTCAACTGCAAGGGGATACTGCTTACCTGTATGTCGGAGGAGGGTTTACCGATCAATCTATTCCGGAATTAGAATTTGATGAAACTGAAAATAAAAGTAAAACACTGTCTTCATTCATGAAACAATGCGGAAAGTAGCTTTTTAACTTTCCTAAAATGAGTACATTTGTATTAAAATAAAGTAGTAAAATTGATTTCAAGTTCAAAAACAAACGTTCAACAATGCGTTGCATTAAGTGTTAAGCTAGGTTTAACTCATGTTGTTTGTTCTCCTGGTTCTCGGAATGCCCCTCTTATCATTGCTTTTAATCAGCATCCTTCAATCACCTGTGTGGTGATACCTGATGAGCGTAGTGCTGCTTTTTTCGCGATGGGATTAGCACAACAATTAAGCTCTTTTGTTGCTGTTTGCTGTACTTCTGGCTCCGCTTTATTGAATTATTACCCAGCAATTGCAGAAGCATTTTATCAAAAAATACCCTTGCTAATCCTTTCAGCCGATCGCCCAAATGAGTGGGTGGATCAAGGCGATGGACAAACCATTCGACAAACGGGAGTGTTTGTTAATCACATACTGTATTCTACCACAATTCCTGAGTCCGAATTTTTGACTGATGGCGAATGGTTTATAAAACGGGAGCTTTCTAAGTGTTTTTATTATGCTAAAAAAGGCCCTGTTCACCTTAATTTCCCTTTCTCTGAGCCACTTTACGATACCATTGAGTTATCTGAGAATGCTCAATTTCTTCCAATCAAAGTGGAAGAGCCTACTTTTTCTTTATCCATAGAGCAAGTAGCAAGATTACGGAAAAAAATTAAAGCTTCAAGTAAAATAATGGTGCTTTGCGGTCAGCTGTCTCCTTCTAAGGAATTAACAGCACTGCTTACTGATTTTGCTAAAAATACAGGTGCTGTTGTGCTTGCGGAGAACACTTCAAATTGCATTTCAGCTCATTTCATAAATTGCATAGACCGATCTTTAGAGTCCATTGAGAGTGCAAATTCAATCCTGTATGAGCCAGATTTAGTGCTTGTTATTGGTGATGCTGTTGTTTCCAAAAAAATAAAAACATTCCTTAGATCTATTAAAACCATTGAAGCATGGAGAATAGGAGAGAATGATTTGTTTATGGACACTTACAAATCTGTTTTATATTCCTATGCCATAGACCCAATCACTTTTTTCTCAAGTATCCATGATGTGTGTAATGTATCCGACAGGCTATTTCAGTCAAACTGGAATGCGTTAGATGCAAGTTCAGTTAAAAAAGCAAATTGTTTTTTGAATCAAGCTCATTCTTTTTCTGATTTAGTTGCTTTCAATCAGATTTTAACACAACTGCCAGAAAATCAAAATCTTCACTTGGCTAATAGCTCTGTAATTCGTTATTCTCAATTGTTTGACCCAATCAACAAAACTGCTTATTATTGCAATAGGGGTACGAGTGGGGTAGACGGTAGTTCAAGTACTGCCTATGGAGCAGCTTTTGGGAGTCCTTCTGTTTTAAACACCTTAATTACAGGCGATATCTCTTTTTTTTATGATAGTAATGCTTTTTGGAATACGATTAATGTTCCGAATTTGAAGGTTATTTTAATCAATAATGGGGGGGGCGGTATATTCAAAATAATTCCAGGTCCATCTACAACAAAAGAATTAGATGATTTTTTTGTGTATTCTAATTCGTTTACTGCTGAAAAAATATGTGCTACTTTTGGACTTCCTTACTTGAAAGCGAATTCCATTGATTCACTCAAAGAAGGCTTGGAAATCCTTTTTTCAGATGATAATAAATCAACTTTATTAGAGGTATTTACTCCTTCAGATATAAATGATGTTGTTTTATCTGCTTATTTTAAATTTTTAAAAAACAATAATTAACTAAAAAAATGGATTTTATCTCAATCTTACTTACACCAACTGGAATTTTTTATTTGTTTTTCCTTTCGTTATTGGAAATCGTTCTCGGAATAGATAATATTATTTTTATCTCGATTGTTACTGATCAACTGGCTGAGTCAAAGAAACGCAAAGCGCGCAACATAGGTTTGACCTTAGCCTTGGTTGTTCGTCTTTTACTTTTGAGTGTTGTAGGATGGATCATGAGTATGAAGTCACCTCTTTTCAGTGTTTTTGGTCATTCATTTGATGGTCAAAGTTTGGTTTTATTGGCCGGAGGTTTATTTTTACTTTACAAAAGCACGACTGAAATGCATTCTTCTGTTAAGGGTCATTCTGAAGCAGATGTAAAGCAAAAAAACTCTTTATCAGCGGTTATTTTCCAAATTGTGTTGATAGACATCGTTTTTAGTTTTGATTCTGTAATCACTGCTATTGGTATGACGAATGAAATTAGCAGTGGAGATGCTCATAAAAATCCAATGGTTATTATTTTTGCTGCAGTGATTATATCCATGATAGTGATGTTGATATTTGCTAAAACGATTTCTGATTTTATCAATAAAAGACCTACAATTAAAATGATTGCCTTGTCTTTTTTGGTGACCATCGGTGTAATCTTAATTGCCGAAGCATTTGATCAAAAAATACCTAAAGGGTACATTTATTTTGCGATGGTTTTTTCATTGTTTGTAGAGTTTATAAACATCAAAATGAGAAAGAATAAAGGAATTAAAGAATGACATCAACTGAAGCACAACACTATTTAAACCTTTCTCCAGATGGGTTTGATTCAGAAATGCTTAATGACCGGTATCAAGAAATGTTGTTTGAGCATAAACTTTTTTTTAATACTGTAGTGCCGATTTCAAAGGTTGTTTTTGCAAGAACAACTAAGATGAAAAAAGAACTTTTGGCCTTTCATGTGCTTGGGCTAAAAGGAATAGAAAACCAGGAGGTATTCGATGAGTTGTGTGCTGATTTTTCAGAACGAATGGAAGAAGCATTTCATGATTATCAACGCTTGAAAAACAAGGTCAAGTTGAAAGTAATGCACGCAAACTCCTACGAATCAATTTTTAAATGTGCTCATTTTTTGGTCGATCTTCAGTTGAAGTACGCTGAAAAGTGGCAATGTTCTATCCAAACGGATCAAGTTATTGTTACGAAAGAGCCCGATTCTATGGAGTTACTATCGCAAATTAAAAAATACACTGGAATAACATTCGTCAATTTAAAAAGCATGAAGGATAATCCGAGTGAATTACTAATCCATGAAATGAAGCGTTTAAGCCTAATCTACACTAATTATAACACATGATGATGGATGAAACATTAGCACGACTGAAGCTACAACTTGAGCTACTTGATTGGCCCAGTGAGTATTTATACAAGTTTATAGTTCCAAATGATTTGGATAAGGTTAATGCGGTAAAAGCACTTTTTGATGCGGATGCTGACATTAAATCTAATGTTTCTAAAACGGGAAAGTATATAAGTATAAGTATTAAGGAGCTAGAAATATCGGCAGATGCAATCGTTGAAAAATATATGCAAGCGAGTAGTATTAGTGGCATAATTTCTTTATAATTTTAACATAAAAAGCACTAAAAATGATTCAAAACACAATTCAGTTAGGAAGTATTTTTTCAATGGATACGGTTATAATTTACATGTTAACATCCATTGCGATTATTACTGTTATTCTTCTCTATATGAGGGTGATATCAAAAGAGAAAGGAAAGTTAATTACACAGAAAAAGTACTGTGTTTTGTACTCTTTTGAAGAAGATGTTCAACAGGGAAATCTTGAGTTTTATTTTACAAACGAAGAAATGAAACAGGTTTCTTTTGAATTATTATCCGAAAATGAAGCGTTTATTGAATTAATTAAAGAGGGGCAGTTTAAACCGGGTGGTCATATCATTCGTTTTGATTCTACTAAAATTAAGAATGGGGTATATTTTTATCAGTTGAGGACTGATAATCAAATCATCAAAAAGAAAATGGTAGTAGACAATTTGGCAGTTTAAATCATTTGGCAAAATGTTTGAAGATTATCAATTAATCAAGTACTTTTACCAGGTATTTTGAAAATAAATAAACAGATATAAAAACAAAGAGTATGGCATTAGAAATTACAGACGCAAACTTTGAAGAGTTAGTATTGAAATCAGATAAACCAGTATTGGTTGACTTTTGGGCTGAATGGTGTGGACCATGTAGGATGATTGGACCAGTGATTGAAGAACTTTATACTGAGTATGAAGGGAAAGCACTTATTGGAAAGGTAAATGTAGACCAAAACCCGGGTGTGTCAGCTCAATTTGGAGTTAGAAACATTCCAACAATTCTTTTCATCAAAGGTGGTGAGGTTGTAGATAAATCTGTTGGTGCTATTCCAAAAGCGCAATTGGCTGAAAAGTTAGATTCGCTTATTTAATCATTTTTTGCATTTTTATTATCGGTCATTAAATTATTAGTGACCGATTTTTTATTTTAAGACACTGACAATTTAGTTGCATGGCATACAAATTGTCTATTTTATTGTCTACTAAAAAAGATGCTTATTTTTTAGTCTTTAATAGGACTGTTTCTTTTTTAATGACAAATTGTCAAAAGTAGAGTTGAAGTTTGTGTAAAATAGAATTTAGATAAACGTGAACTGTACTCCTTTAAGAGTGATTGAATTTTAAATAAAAGAACAAAGCATGAAAGATGATTTACTAGACATCGATTTATTAGAAATGACAGAGGAAATAGAGAGAAATGCTGAGTTTATTCCCTTAATTACCTTGGAAGAAGAGGATAAAATGAATAAAGAGGTTTTCCCAAATGAGTTACCGATATTGCCATTGAGAAATAATGTATTGTTTCCAGGTGTTGTGATACCAATTACAGTTGCAAGAGATAAATCAATTAAGTTAATTAAAGATGCTTACAAGGGCGATAAAATCATTGGTGTTGTTTCTCAACGAAATCAAGAAGATGATAGCCCTGAATTGGATGATCTTCATCAGATTGGTACGATTGCTCAAATCCTTCGAATGCTTAAAATGCCAGACGGAAGTACCACCGTTATTATTCAAGGTAAAAGAAGGTTTAAAATTGTAAAAGAAAATCAATCTATTCCTTACCTCAGAGCAACAATCAAAGTATTAACAGACAAAAAACATCCCAAAAATTCGAAAGAAATGGATGCTGTTTTTACTTCCATCAAAGAAAATGCGCTTGAAATTATTAAAGAAAGTCCAAATATTCCAACGGAAGCTTCCTTTGCCATTGGTAATATCGATAGTCCTACTTTTTTAGTGAATTTCATCTGTTCAAATATGAATGCGGATGTACCTAAAAAACAAATATTATTAGAAGAACTGGATGTCAAAAAACGGGCATACATGATTCTTGAGCATTTATCGATGGAAACAGAGGTGCTTAAGTTAAGAAATGAAATTCACTCAAAGGTTAGGGTAGACCTGGATAAACAACAACGCGAGTATTTTTTAAATCAACAAATACGAACAATTCAAGATGAATTGGGAGATAATCCTCAAGATCAAGAAATAGAAGAATTGCAAGTTCGCGCTGAGACTAAAGTTTGGACGGAGAAAGAAGAGAAAGTGTTTACGAAAGAACTTTTCAAACTGCAACGAATGAATCCACAAGGGGCAGAATATTCTGTTCAATTAAATTACTTGGATTTACTACTCGATTTACCTTGGGGATTTGAAACAGAAGATTTACTGGATTTAAAACGTGCTGAAAAAATCCTTGACCGTGATCATTTTGGATTGGAAGATGTTAAAAAGCGAATTTTAGAATACTTAGCAGTACTAAAATTAAAGGGGGACATGAAATCTCCAATCCTTTGTTTTTATGGACCTCCTGGAGTAGGTAAAACATCTTTAGGGAAGTCAATAGCTGATGCCTTGGGAAGAAAATACGTTCGTATGTCTCTTGGTGGTGTGCATGATGAATCAGAAATTAGGGGGCATCGTAAAACGTATATTGGTGCCATGCCGGGAAGAATTATTCAAAATCTGAAAAAAGCGGGTGCTTCAAACCCTGTTTTTATTCTAGATGAAATTGATAAAATTGGTAGGGGAAATCAGGGTGATCCTTCTTCTGCTTTACTAGAGGTTTTGGATCCAGAGCAAAATAATGAGTTTTACGATAATTATGTTGAAACGGAATACGATTTATCTAAAGTTTTATTTATCGCAACTGCAAATTCATTAAGCGAAATTCAAGGGCCATTGCGAGATCGTATGGAGATCATTGAAGTTTCTGGTTATACGATAGAGGAAAAAATTGAAATTGCGAAAAAACATTTGGTTTCAAAGCAATTAGCAGCACACGGGATAACTAAAAAAGAGTTCTCGATAGATAAGAAAGGGCTTGAAAAGGTAGTAGAACAATATACAAATGAATCGGGGGTTCGTGGTTTAGATAAGGCAATTGCTAAATTAGTGCGCAATAGAGCAAGACAAGTAGCTACCGAAGAAAGCTATACTGTGAAAGTCACTGAAAGTGATGTAGAAACTATTTTAGGAGTTGGAAGGGAGCGTACCACATTTACTTCAAACGATGTTGCTGGCGTGGTTACAGGTTTGGCATGGACTAGTGTTGGTGGTGATATTTTATTCATTGAGTCTTCGATTACCAAAGGAAAAGGGAAATTAACCTTGACTGGAAATTTAGGGGATGTGATGAAAGAATCTGCCGTAATTGCACTTGAGTACTTAAAATCCCATAATGATCTTATCGGTATTCCCCAAGAATCCTTTGATAATTATAATGTGCATGTGCATGTTCCTGAAGGAGCTACTCCAAAAGATGGGCCTTCTGCTGGGATTACGATGCTTACCTCTATTGCTTCATTGTTTAGTCAACGAAAAGTAAAAAAACAGTTGGCAATGACTGGAGAGATTACATTGAGGGGTGAAGTACTTCCTGTTGGTGGAATAAAGGAAAAGGTTCTTGCAGCCAAAAGAGCGATGATTAAAGAGATTATCATGTCTGAAAAAAACCGCAAAGACATAGAAGATATCAAACCAAGTTATCTTGATGGTTTAACGTTTCATTATGTAAAAACAATGGATGAAGTTCTTGGAATTGCACTGCTCAATGAGAAAGTTCATCATCCAGTTTTAGTAGTGTAATAATCGATAGAATATTACGTTAACTTAAAAAAAAGAAATGAAGTTAATTCTCTCTTGTATTTTTGTTTCTAGCTTCTTGCTTGCATTTTCGCAAAAGGACAGCCAATTGTGTGATTTGCCTTCTAAGAAGGTTCAAAAAATACTCAAAAAAGCAAGTTTATTGTCAGATGAAGCTGAAAAGATTCGTTTCTATATGGATGCGATTGATTTAGCGCCTTTAAATCCATTTCCTTATTACGATTATGGGGTATATACCTATTTCGTTGGAAATGCGATGATGGAATCCAAAGGCCCTACCTTGGCTGCTGAAAAAGCATTGGATAAAAGTAAAGATATGTTTGAAAAGGCACATGGTATATGTAAAATGTTCCATTCTGATTGTGCTTATTTTCTTGGTGTTATTTATTATAATCAGGGAGAAAAGAAAAAAGCACTTAGCTATTTTAAAGAATTTAAAGCTTTTGATGATAAAGATGTTGCAAAATATGCAGCTGATTATTCTGTTAAGTTAAGTGAAGTAAATAAAATTATCGATGAGCTAGAAGGTGAGTTGCTTTTAATCGATAATCCTGTGCCCTTCGACCCTTCAATTGTTCCAAATATAAGTTCTCCAAAAGACGAGTATTTCCCGATGATTTCTCCAGATAATGAGCTGGTGTTTTTTACTCGAAAACTGATTTCCGATGTAATGGGTCAGAAAATAACGAAAGAAGATTATTTTTTCGCACACAGACCGGATGTGAAAACATCATTTGACTCAGGAAAACCTTTTTCAAAACCTTTTAATGATGGTTCTTTTGATAGCTATGGTTCTGCTACGATGTCTGTAGATAATAAAGAAATGATTCTTTGTGCATGTAAAGATATTATGGTGCGTAATCAAAAATACAGAAATTGTGATTTGTATGTGACCAGGTTTGAACGTTCTGGATCTGGTGGAAATGATTTTACCTGGACTCCTTTAGAGAATCTTGGTCCTGGAATTAATTCTGTCGATGGTTGGGAAGCTCAACCAAGTTTGTCTCCAGATGGTTCTATGTTAATCTATACGATGTATGGCCCACATACAAAAAACAATGATTTATATGTTTCTTATAGAGATGCAGATGGAAGGTGGTTACCTGCAAATCCGATCAAAGAATTAAATACAGATGGTAAGGATAAAAGTCCTTTTTTACATCAAGATAATGAAACAATTTATTTCGTATCCTCCTGTTCAAACGAACGAAAAGGAGTAGGAGGGACAGATATTTTTTATTCCCGTAAAGAGAATGGCAAATGGGGAAAGCCTAAAAATGTAGGATTTCCAATCAATACTGTTGGAGATGAAATTGGTTTGTTCGTGTCAACCGATGGTAAAACAGCTTATTACTCATCGAAAGGAGCAACAGATTGGAATATTTTTTCATTTAATTTGTACCGAGAGGCTAGGCCTCATGCTGTTGCGTTAATTAAAGGGGAGCTAAAGGACAAAAATGGAATCCCTATTTCGGATGCATCGATTGAACTTAACTACAAACAATCGGGAAAAAAAGAAACAGTGAAAGTACATGGGCATGACGGTAAATATACAGCTGTAGTAAGGGTAGAGGATCCCGAAGATATCGTAGTTACAATTAAGAAAGAGGGGTACACGTTTGATTCCAAGCTTGTTTCAAAAGAAAAGATTCAAGAGGTTAGGAATCTCATAAAACAAATCGATAAAGAGGAGGTTCAATTGTCTGAAGCGGCTAAAAACGCCTTGGCTATTTCTGATGCGAAAACGGAAACAACGGATACATTTTCTTCTCCTGTAATCAAAGATTTAAATGCCATAAAGGAAAATAATTTAATGGATGGGAAACCTGCTGAGTCGATTGAAATCGATCAAGTAAATTTAACTTCTTCTGAACTTAAGATTGGGGATACCTATACTTTAAATGATATTTTGTTTGAAATAGGTAAGGCTGTTTTAACCCAACAATCGAAAGCTGTAATTGCTCAGTTTTCACTTTTTTTGAAAGAGAAAAATGCCATCGAAATTATTATTCAAGGTCATACCGATAATGCGGGTGATGCTACACGAAATCTAAGTTTATCTCAGGAAAGAGCAAGCGCAGTAAGAGATGAGTTGCTCTTATTGGGTATTGCATCGGGACGACTTCAAGCCATTGGGTATGGTGATACTTTACCTAAAGTTCCGAATGATAACGAAGATAACAGAACATTAAATAGAAGGACTGATTTTTTAATTAAAAAACTAAATTAATATAGGTTGAGAACGTACATTCATTTTTTATGCTTTATACTCTGTTTTTCTTCGGTTTTGTCTCAATCGGATTCAATTGTGAGGGTAGCATTATTGACAAACGACCAAGAGCCTGAAAGAAGGTTTAATGAGGGTGTTAAAAAATACTTGGAACAAGATTATGAAGGAGCATTAGAGCGATTTAGTGTTGCTCTGGAATTAAAGAATGACTTAGAAAGAGCTATTTACATGCAGGGAATGTGTTCTTTTAGCTTAAAGAAATATCAGGAGGCGATTTCATTTTTCCAAAAGTCTCTGGAGATCCAAAAAACAGCTGATACCTATTATTATTTAGGTGAATGTGTTTACAAACTTGACGATAAAGCACAATCATTATCTTATTTTTCAAAAGCGATTCAACTCAATCCCAAAAATGGAGATGCGTATTATCGAAAAGGGGTTATCTTTCTAGAACAGCAGGAGTACGATTTAGCACTAATATGTTACGATAGTGTGCTTGTTTTGGATCAAAATTATTTTTTTGCTTGGAATGATATTGCTGCAATACACCTTAGAAAAGGGAATGTGTCAGATGCAATTAAAGCATATGAAAAAGCAATTTTAATTAACGCAAATCATGCTTGGTTATTCACTAATTTAGGTAGCGCACAACAAAAAAACAATGAGTTTCAAAATGCGTTATTATCGTTTAATAAAGCAATTAAGTTAGATCCTTCATCTTTTATGGCCTTCACAAATAGAGGAAGTGTGAAATACCTGTTGCAAGATTATTCGGGTGCTATTTTAGATTTTTCAAAAGCCATCGAACTTAAGTCTAACTATGCGTATGCCTTTAATAATAGAGGTATTGTGTACAACAAACTCATGGATTATGATAAAGCATTGACTGATTTTAATAAAGCGATAAATCTATCCGAAACAGAAGGGTCGTTTTATGTCAATAGAGGGGTATTATACGAAAATATGAAAAAATACAATTTAGCTTGTCTTGATTGGAAAAAAGCAAAGGAAATGGGAGGGGAAATGGCTAAGAAATACCTCGAGTTTTGTAAATAAGTCTTATGAAAAGGAATTGGTTAATTTTAGTTTTTAGTTTTTTTATTACATGTGTTTGCTCTCAAAATATTGAGTTTACAAAAGAGCAATTTAAGGATAGAAAAGATGCCTTAAAGTTGATTTTAAAAGACATTGCTGTTGTCGAAGAAATTATGCTCCAAGAGCCACATTTTTATAAAACGGCAATCCCTTTGTTGCTTAAAATTAATGAGTTTAACCCTTCAAATGCAATGGTTAATTATTTTTTGGGTAAATCGTATAGTTATTCGAATGAAAAATCAAAAGCCATTTTTTATATTGAAAAGGCGATTAATTTAAATCCGGCTATTTCTGATGATGTTTATTATTTTTTAGCGAAAGCGTATCACCTAGATATGCAATGGGATAAAGCAAGTCAAGCGTTTAATACTTTTTTAGCGGGTATTAAGGTTTCTGATAATATAGAGCTTGTCAAACAAGTGAAACATGCCCTACAACAAATTGCAAACGGTAAAAAATTAGTAAAGAATTCAATCCGTGTAGAAGTTAAAAATTTAGGCGATGGGATTAATTCTCCTTACCCCGATTATAGCCCCTTTATACCTGCAGATGAATCACTGATTATTTTCACTTCGAGAAGACCATCTACCTTAGGGGGTGGGAAAGATCCTTTTATCAATGAATATTTCGAGGATATATATATATCATCCTTGGAAAACAATAAATTTTCTTCCGCTCTCAATATGGGAAATGTAATCAATACGGAAGGTCATGACTCAAACTGTAGTTTGTCTGCTGATGGTCAACGCTTTTTGGTATACAAAGATGTAGGTCATGGTGATTTATTCGAATCTTATTTAGAGGGCACTACGTGGTCTAAGCCTCAAGCCCTTCCTTCCGAAATAAATTCAGATGCGCATGAGTCGTCTGCAAGCTATTCTCCAGATGGGAAAAAACTGTTCTTTGTATCAGATAAGAAAGGGGGACTTGGAGGAAGAGATATTTATGTTTCAATCAAAAACGCGAAAGGAAAATGGACCGAAGCGGTTAATTTGGGACCTACGATAAATACGGAATTTGATGAGGAGGGTGTCTTTATTCATCCGGATGGGAAGACCCTTTATTTTAGTTCGATTGGTCATTTTTCAATGGGAGGATATGATGTGTTTAAGTCTGTTTTTGATGAGAAAAATACTACTTGGAGTATGCCTGAAAATGTCGGTTATCCATTTAATACGACTGATGATGATGTATTCTTTTCTTTGTCAGCTAATGGGATTTATGGTTATTACTCTTCAATTAGATCCGATAGCTATGGTGAAAAAGATGTGTATCGGGTAACTTTTTATGGAAAAGAAAAAGAAATGAATATGCTAACTGAGAATCAATTAATCGCAGGAAATCAAGAGGCTTTAAAGGTGGCTCAGCCCATTTTCATGAAGATTCAAGAAGTCCAGTTAACACTTCTAAAAGGGTGTATCGTTGATGATAATACGAACAATCCAATACAAGCTTCGATTGAGATTGTTGATATTGAAAAAAACATCCCAGTAGCTAATTTTTTATCGAATAGTATTACTGGAAAGTATCTCATTTCTATGCCAGCAGGAAGGAATTATGGTATTACGGTTAAAAAAGACGATTACTTGTTTCATTCTGAAAATTTTAATATCCCGAATACTTCCGAATATGAAGAGGTGGTGAAGGAAATACGATTAAAAAAGATTTCTGTAGGAAGTAAAATTGTTCTTAAGAATATCTTTTTTGATTATGGTAAATCTACACTTAGGAAAGAGTCTACCAATGAAATTGATCGCTTAAGACAATTATTACAAGAGGTGCCTAATTTAAAAATAGAATTGTCGGGGCATACTGATTCTCATGGATCTGATGAATACAATAAATCCTTATCAAATGCGCGATCAAGGGCGGTTTACGATCGACTTGTTGCTCTTGGTGTTAGTGCAAATCGACTGACTTTTGTTGGCTTTGGTGAGGAACAACCCATCGCTACCAATGAAAATGATGAGGGGAGACAACAAAATAGGAGAACCGAGTTTAAAATTACAGCAAACTGATGTGATATGATGTTAATTGTGGATTGTGGAAGTGTAAAAACGCCCTTTATAGAAGAAGCGGTGGATTTGAGTATGGATTATGAAACGGTAGGACTTTCCGATCTTACAATGGGTCATTTTGAAGGTAAAAAAGGCATTGTACTTTCAGGATCACCAATTCTGCTTACAGAGGTTGATTGTAGTATGTATATCGATAAATACGCGTTTTTAAAGGAGGTAGATATTCCTTTATTAGGCATTTGTTTTGGACATCAACTTATTGGATTGCTCTATGGCGCATTTCCTGCACGACAAAAAGAAGATCGAGATTGGCAAGTGATAGAAACACTGGAAGAATCGGCCTTATTTAATCGCTTACCGACAGAATTTGAAATGATGGAGGATCATTGTGAGTCTATTTCCTTGCCAAAACAGTTTAAATTGGCAGCTACATCTGATGCCTGCGTAAATGAAGCCATGTTTCATGAATCGAAACTTATTTTTGGTGTGCAATTTCATCCAGAAGTCTCAGGAAATTTAGGTACTGTATTAATAGATAATTTCTGTCAAATCTGTTTATCCGTTAAATCAATTTAGATAATCACCAAAATGAAGTTTAATTTCTTTAAGTCTAAAAAAAAGAAGGAAATCCAGCCAGTTAAACCATTGGTTGTAACATTGAAATCAATTGATTATCCGGCCAAAATCATGATGGCTTGGGCAAAAGGCATTGAGGGCGACTTGACTTTCTTAAATTGGTTAGGTGAAAATGGTTATCCTGAATTGGTTGCTGCTTCTGGTGCAATTAGACTTAATGGGAATGCTCGTAAGTGGTTGATGGATAATGGATATCCACATTTGTTAGCATTCGTTCAAGCGGCGGAGTCAAATAGGTATGCGATTGCTTGGCTTGAACGAAATAATTTAAACCTCCTTTCTATGATGGCTAAAGCCATTGATGGAGATAAAGAGTCGCTTATATGGGTTCAGGTAAATCAACCTTTAGATATTTTTGTACTTACTGTAAGTATCAAAAAAGTAAAGGATTCTATTGAAGATTATAACAATGATGTACATATTTTTAAATAAAATGGAGGATCTAAAAAAGGAATTGAATGAATATCAATAATTTTATAAAAACTAAAACACAACTTCCTGAACTAGGTATTCTAAATACAATTAAGTTGTTGAATGAAGGTGCAACTATTCCTTTTATTTCTCGATATAGAAAAGAATTTACGGGTGGACTGGATGAGGTTCAGGTTCTTGCGATACGAGATGCGTTAAAGTTAGCTTCAGATATTTCTTCTCGCCAAAATACAATTATTAAAGCGATTGATGATCAGGGTAAACTTACAAGTGAATTAAAGAAACAGATTTTTGAGGCCTGTGATTTGACAATTTTAGAAGATCTTTATTTACCGTTTAAGTTAAAACGCCTTACGCGAGGAGAAAAAGCGAGGAAAGCTGGATTGGAACCTTTAGCTATACTCGTGTTAACTCAATCAGGGAGCGATCCTTCGCTCTTATCAATGCCTTTTATTAATTCGGAAATTACTTCCGTTGAATCTGCTCTTTCTGGTGCAAAAGATATTATTGCTGAAATCGTAAGTGAACATGTTGAATGTAGGTCTCGATTGAGAAGATTGTTTCATCGAGAGGCGGTTTTAAAAACAAAGGTGGTCAAAGGTAAACTTGAGGAAGGCGAAAAATATAAAGATTATTTCGACTTTTCTGAAGCTCTTTATAAAATTCCATCTCACCGATTTTTAGCTATTTATCGGGGAGAAAAAGAAGGTGTAATTTCGCTAAAAGCCCAACCTGAAAAAGAGGATGCACTTAATATGGTAAGTTCTTTCTTTGTTAAATCATCAAATAAATCTGGTAAATTAGTAGAAGAGGCATGCCAAGATGCTTATAAGCGTCTCCTTTCTGTTTCTTTGGAAAGTGAACTATTGTCGCATGCTAAAGCGAAGGCTGATGTAGATGCAATACGTGTTTTTGCAACAAATCTAAAGCAGTTGTTACTAGCTGCTCCGCTTGGATCAAAACGTATTTTAGCACTTGATCCAGGTTTTAGATCTGGGTGTAAGTTGGTTTGCTTAGATCAGCAAGGGAATCTGTTAACAAATACTACGATATTCCCTCACCCACCTCAAAATGAAAGAGATAAAGCGGCTTCTAAAGTAAGTCAATTGGTTCAAATGTATAAAATTGACGCGATTGCAATTGGAGATGGGACTGCAGGAAGAGAAACGGAAGCGTTTATTCGTAAGGTTCGCTTTGATAGGGATTTAGAGGTATATGTAGTGCGTGAAGACGGGGCTTCGATTTATTCTGTAAGTCCGATTGCTCGAAAAGAATTTCCCGACTATGATGTAACTGTAAGGGGGGCTGTTTCGATTGGGAGGAGGTTGATCGACCCATTGTCTGAATTGGTGAAAATTGACCCTAAATCGATGGGTGTTGGTCAGTATCAACATGAAGTGAATCAACTTTTGTTAAAAGAATGCCTTGATGACGTGGTTGTTTCGGCTGTAAATCTTGTGGGTGTTGATTTGAATACAGCATCTCCTTATTTACTTCAGTATGTTTCTGGTTTGGGGCCTGCTTTAGCTGAAAACATTGTTAAATATAGGGCTGATAATGGTGATTTCAAACGACGAGAAGAGTTGAAAAAAGTTAAATTACTCGGTCCAAAAGCGTTTGAGCAGTCAGCAGGTTTCTTGAGAATTAAAAATGGAGATTCACCCTTAGATAATTCAGCGATTCATCCTGAATCCTATGGTTTAATTGAATCTTTCGCTAAAAAGTTAAAAGTGAATTTGATTGATTTAATTGGCGACATTCCCTTGATAGATACTTTAAAAAATTCGGATTTCTCTGCGATAGATTCTTTTACATTTGAAGATTTGTGTTCTGAATTAAAAAAGCCGGGTAGAGATCCAAGAAAAAAGGCAAAAGTGTTTGAATTTGACACTCATTTAAAAACGATTGATCAAATTAGAGAAGGAATGAAGTTGCCAGGTATTGTTACGAATGTAACCGATTTTGGCGCTTTTGTTAATATTGGAATCAAAGAGAATGGATTGATTCATAAGTCCCAGTTGTCAGATACTTTTGTGACAGACGCTTCTTTGTTTATTTCACTTCATGAACACGTGCTGGTAGAAGTGGTTTCTATTGATGTTGAACGAAAAAGAATAGGGTTAAAAAAGGTTTAATAAATGTCCATTAGACCTAAAACAATCTTTTTTATTTTATTTCTTCGAATAGTAATTTTACGTTTGGATCCAGTTTTATAGTTCTAATTGGAAAAAGGAAGGGTAGGGTGAGTACTTCTTGTTTTTTAGTAATCGCAAGTTGCTTTAATTCGATACTTCCGTTCTCGTATAAAATTTCGATCTCTAAGGGAAACTCAAAATGATTTTCTTGAAGTTGATTTATTGAAATGATGTTTTCGTTTTTTGAAGATGTAAAACTTGTTTTTAGCTTTGGATGCCCTTTTTGACTTGTCCATTGGTGTTGGAATTGATGGAGATCCTTTTTACTTTCTTCACAAGCAATGCTGAAGAAATCGTTCGTGGTAGCGTTCTTAAATTTATACGTATTGTAATACGTTCGAATGACTAATTTAAATAGCTCATCTCCTAATTCATTTCTAAGCATATGTAATACCCAGGCACCTTTTTGATATGCGTTTGTGTTTAACATT
The DNA here is from genome assembly GCA_945897755.1 of Chryseobacterium gleum. Classification (GTDB taxonomy): domain Bacteria; phylum Bacteroidota; class Bacteroidia; order Flavobacteriales_D; family Crocinitomicaceae; genus CANHVK01. Next base: position 19,995 of record CAMDGH010000007.1, read on the forward strand.
TCTTTGGCAGAGTTTGAGATTGTATCGTGCAAAGGAAGTTGTTGCTGTTTGTAAAATTGGATTACGCGATTTCGATCTGAAATTAATTGCTTTTTGAATGCGGTATTTCCCAAAGAATTCAAAATATACAGGTTTGTCATGAAGGTTGCAAATCCTTCACTTAACCAAAGGTGTGTCCAATCTGCTTCAGTTGCTGAGTTTCCAAACCATTGATGGGCTAGTTCGTGGGTGATTAATTCATCTATTTGTTGTGTTCCGGTGATAGCATTTTCATCGTAAAAAATACATCCTGCGTTTTCCATTCCTCCATATGTTGTCGTTGATTGTACATTGTGTAATTCTGTGAATGGATAATCTCCAATGTAATTTTGTAAAAATGAGAGAATCTGAGCTGTATGAATAAAGTCACTTAACCCTTTTTTTTCTTCTGATGGATATACATAATTAGTTATTCTTATTGATCCAAGTTGGGAGGTTTCTTTTATGAAATTAGCTGCACCAAACACCATTACTTTGGTTGGGATAGGCGTATTCATTTTAAATTGTGTTGTTTGTGTTTTTCCTTTAATGATAGCTGACTCTTTTGTCCCATTTGCAACAATTTGGTAATGGGATGGAGCAATTAGTGTATAGTCAACTGTAGCTTTGTCGGATGGATGATCTATGCAAGCAAACCAATTACTTGCTCGTGTTGGCCAATTATCGCCAAAAAAAGTCCGTTCGTTGAATTTGTTCTTCCCGATAATTAAACCATCATCTGGTATTCCTTTGTAATGAATTGTAAATGTATCTATTTCTTGATCGCATGCTGTTGGATAAATTACAGTTCGATTTACTCCTTGTTTAAAACGGACAGGAATAGTTCCCTTTTTAATTGAAATGACGGTCATTCCGTTCGCTCCTTTTTTTAAGGGGCCCTTTAAATCGAGAGAAAATGAATCAATTTCTTTTTTATAACGAATCAAAATATGTTCTACTCCATCAATGCTATTATTTTTATCTTGAATTGTAAGGGTTAAATTATAATTAAGGATGTCAATATTTTGCTGTTGTTTGTTTTCATGCTGAGATAAAACAACAAAACAAGCACACATAAAAAAGAAGGAAATGAGAAAACGCATTATAAAAGTTCAATTTTAACAATGCCATCACGGTCTATTTCAAGCAATTTAATTTTTTGACAGGTATTTATGAGTGATTCATTGAAGGGGTATTTAACTTTTATGTAGTTTTCCGTAAATCCATACATCATTCCGTTATCTTCTTCAGATTCAAATAAAACGGTTCTAATACTTCCAATTGTTTGTTCGTAAAAAGCTCTTTTTTTCTTTTCAGATAATATGTGGAGCATTTTACTTCGTTCTTTTCTAGTTGACATCGGAATAGTTTCACCAAGTTTTGGAGCACTTGTATTCGCTCTTTCAGAATAGGTAAATACGTGAATGTAAGATATTTCAAGTTCATTTAAGAAATTGTAGGAGTCTATAAACTCTTCGTCAGTCTCTCCCGGAAACCCAACAATTACATCTACTCCGATACAGCAGTCTGGTCTAAGTGATTTTATTTGAGTTACCCGATCTGCATAAAGGGATCGTTCGTATTTTCTGCGCATCACTTTTAATAGTCGGTCATTTCCTATTTGGAGTGGAATGTGAAAATGGGGAGTAAATCGCTTAGATTCGGATAAACAAAAATCAATGATTTGATTGCTGAGTAAATTAGGTTCTATAGATGAAATCCGAAAACGATCAATTCCTTCTATTTTGTCTAAGGAGCGAATTAATTGATGAAAATTTTCTTCCCCACCCTGACCAAAGTCACCAATGTTTACTCCTGTTAAAACAATTTCTTTAATCTTTGTCAGTGCAATTTTTTCTGCTTCTAAGACAGTCTTGTCAATGGATGCGTTTCTACTTTTTCCTCTTGCTAAGGGAATGGTGCAAAAACTACAAAAATAATCACACCCGTCTTGTACTTTTAAAAATGAGCGTGTTCTGTCACCAAATGAGTAGGAAGGAATAAAATCGATTGTTTCTTTTATGTTTTTTGTTTGTATGGATGTATTTTCGATTTTATCAGTGTTGTCTATGTAGGATAAGATATCAAATTTTTCATTTGCACCCAATACCAAATCTACTCCGGGTATTTTAGCTATTTCTTCTGGTTTAAGTTGCGCATAACACCCCACGATTGTTACAAAAGCATTTGGGTTGATGTTTAGGGCTTTTTTTACGAGTTGCTTACATTTTTTATCTGCATTTTCGGTCACAGAACATGTGTTTATGATGTAAATATCAGGAGTGTCTTCAAATCCTACTTTAGCAAAGCCGGCGTCTTCAAATAAACGTGATATAGTTGATGTTTCAGAGAAATTTAACTTACACCCTAAGGTGTAAAAAGCAACTTTTTTGTAGTGTATCATATCAAGGCAAAAGTAAGTAAACCTACTTAAAAATAAAATGCATAAGGGTTAGAATATAGCTATCAATCCAATTTTAGCTCAAAATAGACGCTTTTTAATTTGGTTTTTCAATAAGTCCTGTCTTTCTATTATAACCATATGGGCAATGTTTACAACCACTTTTACAACAGTAAGTTCTTTTTAAAAGGTATTTCTCAGTGAAGATAATGTATCCGTCTTCACTGAGGTAAAAATCATCAGGGTCGAGGGTGTTTAATTTAGAGAAAGACGAAAATTCGGAGTCCATTTTAGTTGATTAGATTAACCGTGAATACGTTCTTTTTTTCCATATTTTTGAATGATTTGGTCTTCAAAAACTATCCATTCTTTCCAACGTTTGTCCACATCAACTCCTTGCCCATATTTTTTAGCAAACCCTAAAAATGCAGTGTAATGCCCAGCTTCACTAATCATGAGTTCTCTGTAAAAAGAGGCCAATTCTTCATCTTCAATATGTGATGATAGTACTTTAAAACGTTCGCAACTTCGAGCTTCGATCATTGCAGAAAACAAAAGTCGATCTACTAATGCATCGTTACGACTACCATCTTTTTTCAGGAACTTAAATAATTCGTTTACATAATTATCCTTGCGTTCACGCCCAAGTTTCATACCTCTTTTTTTTAGGATTTCATGTACTTGTTCGAAATGTGCTATTTCTTCTTTGCAAATGATCAATAATTCAGTGACTAAATCTTCGTGTTCTGAATTATAAGCAATAAGCGTAATTGCATTTGTAGCTGCTTTTTGTTCACACCAAGCATGGTCTGTAAGTAATTCTTCGATGTTTGAAGATGCGATGTCTACCCATCTTGGGTCGGTAGAAAGTTTTAGTCCGAGCATGATTGATTTGAATTTTACAACAAAGTTACGATATATCTATTAGTGTGAATTGAAGTAAAATCATTTATTTATACATTTGTGTTCGATAATAATAGCAATTGAATAATAAAAAAACTAAATTATGAGTAAATACGCGATTGCAATCCATGGAGGTGCAGGAACAATCCTCCCTCATTTAATGACTGAAGATAAAGAAAAAGCATATAAAAAAGCGCTAACGGATGCTATTGAAGCGGGAGAACGTATTCTGAAAAATGGAGGTGATGCAATTGATTCAGTTCAAGCTGCTGTAGTTTCATTGGAGAATAACCCCCTTTTCAACGCAGGTAGAGGATCTGTTTTTACTCATACTGGAATTCATGAAATGGATGCAAGTATTATGGAAGGTGAAACATTGAATTGCGGGGCTGTTTCTGGTGTTACAGGAGTTGTTAATCCGATTGAGTTAGCTCGATCTGTAATGGATAAAACCGAACATGTTTATTTGTCTGGTCAAGGAGCGATTGCATTTGCTGAATCTATTGGAACACCTTTCGCTGACCCTTCTTATTTTCATGATGATTTTAGGTATAATCAATTCCAACAAGCATTAAAGACAGATACGGTTCAGTTAGATCACACGAAAGATGCATTCGAACAAGGGGAGAAGAAGTTTGGAACTGTTGGTGCTGTTGCTTTGGATATGAAAGGTAATTTAGCTGCTGCTACAAGTACGGGAGGAATGACAAATAAGAAGTATGGAAGGGTAGGTGATAGCCCAATTATTGGGGCAGGAACTTATGCTAATAATTCAACGTGTGCTGTTAGTTGTACCGGACATGGTGAGTTTTTTATTCGCGCTGTTGTTGCATATGATGTCTCTTGCCTAATGGAATACAAAGGATTGAGCCTAGAAGAAGCTTGTAAGGAAGTAGTTTCTAATAAATTAGTAGCTCTTGGAGGAGAAGGTGGATTGGTGGCTATTGATAAAGAGGGTAATATTTCCCTTCCGTTTAATTCGGATGGTATGTATCGGGCAAAAAAGAAATCGGATGAAGCAATTTTTGTTGCGATTTACAAGTAAATTAACCTTGTTTTAAGGAAAGTGAAGCTACCCACTTAAATATTTCTTTATATTTTTTTTTATTTAAAATTAAATTTATATATTAGCACTATACTAACTAAACATAATCGCCTATATAACTATTCTACTCTAATTAATTTTTAACCGAGGATATCCTCAATTAATCTGTAGAATAATGGAACGTTTATTAGACGACTCACTTTTAGTAAGTCAATATCTTAATGGTAATCACCAAGCATTAGAAGAAATTATAAGACGTTACAAACGTTCTATTTTTAAATCCATCCTTACTAAAGTCAAATCAGTAGAGTTGGCTGAAGATATTTTTCAAGATACCTTTATGAAAATCATTGATTCGCTCCGTTCGGGTAAATATAATGAAGTGGGTAAATTCTTGCCTTGGGCTTTAAGGATAGCTAATAATTTGGTGATGGATTATTTTCGTAAACTAGGGAATCGTAAAATGATTTCTGATTCTTCCTCCAATTCTGATTCGTTCAACGTGTTTACGAATATGAAATCCGATTCAAGTGATTGGGTTGATTTAGAAATGAATAATGAACTTTGTCAGCAATTAATGCAGTTAGTTCATGAATTACCTGAATTACAAAAAGAAGTCGTTTTCTTAAGATTAATAGAAGGGTATTCTTTTAAGGAAATTGCTGAAATAAAAGGAATTAGCATTAATACGGCACTAGGAAGAATGCGTTATGCGATTCAGCACTTGAGAGATATGATAAAAGAAAGGAAAATTATGATCGAGATCGATTAATTTCCAAATAGGAATAGTATAGAATAAAAAAATCGGCTCAATTGAGCCGATTTTTTTATTATAAGGCCGTTGCAAAAGTTATAAATGGAGGCGGATTAAAAATTTAATACCGGAGTTTACTGTTGTAAATGAGGATTTTAAATTTTTGATTCAACGATGAGTTAGGGGTTTTGCAACGGTCTTATTCTGATAAATTTATAGACATGTATTATCATTCATCTTGTACTAGCTTAATTTTTCTTGTTAAAACGGGTTTTAATAATCGAATCTAAGATGTGTTAATTAGTTAAAATATGTCTTTCTTTTTTTTCCAAATAGATATCATCAATGGTGACCAAGATTGCTGTTTCTTCAACATTTCCAAAATCGTTATTTACTGCCGTACCAAAAGTCTTCATAGAAGGAGATAAGTGCATGTAAATATTTACGAGTGGGGGTACATTTTCATTTTTTGAACGAACAAAAGCATTTAATACTTTAAAACCATCTTTAAAACTTAGGTCGTTTAATTGATTTTCATAATACGAATTGTTTGATTCAGACACTAAAGAGTGATAAGGTGTAATTAATTTTTCGTTATCAGGAAAGTAATGATGCATAAAGTGAAGTAAGAAATCACGCGCATCTTGATTATAGGAAGGGTACATAGTTACTTTTCCGAAAAAGTATTTCATACTTGGGTTATTTATAATCAAGGCGCCTAAACCATCCCAAATATTATCTAAGGCAAAAAGCCCTTTCCGAGGATTTACTGTAGGTTGATAGTTGGGTTGCACCCAGCTTCTTCCTAATTCAATTGTATGAGGAAGATATGCTGTTATAAATTTCTCGGAGAAATCAAAATAATGATGCGTTGATAGCAATATTTCATTGTTTATGAGCGCATTTTTACAGAGGATATAACGGTAACCTCCAATAATTTCTTCGTCTTCGGGAGACCATACAATTAATTGTTCATAGCATGTTTCATTTGTGTCTAACTCATCCAAATCCATCGGTAAGCCAGTACCGCCTCCTGATTGTCTAAAGGTAACTTCCCTTAGGCGTCCAATTTCGGTTAAGGTATTAGGTGAATTGTGAAAATTAACTGAATAAATTTCGTTATCTCCTTTTCTAGTCTTTCTTAGAAATCGATCGGGTGTAAGTTCTTTCTTAATTAACGCTCTTTGAATTGGATTTACTAATTCTTGGTTTTCCATAATTTATGATATTCTAAGTAGTAAATGTATATATTTTTTCTCTAACCCATTGAGCCCAATTTAAGTGGCTTTTAGAATCATCGAAGAATGTATGTGGAATTGGGTTACCTATGGTAATTTTAATCTGTTTGTCTTTTTGCCGAAATAGTTCATCAACAAGGTAAAACATTTCCAAATTTGCTTTTATTTTTAACAATGAACGTATTTTAAAGAGTCTATAAAAGAAGGGGCTCAATTGTCCTTCGATGAGAACGGGTATGATTACCCGTTCGTGTTTGATAGATTGACTTAAAAATGTTTTTTTCCATGCATAATCTTGTATTTTACCATCAATCTTTCTACTGACCATTCCTGCAGGGAAGATACATACAACTTGATTAGATGAAAACAAAGAATCGATTTTAACGTGTGTTGAGTCCGTGTTTTTACCATGTTTATTTACGCCGACAAACATTCCTTCCATGGATGATAGATGAAGTAATATGTCGTTCACAATGAATTTTATATCTTTTCTTACAGGGCTTAAAGCACATACCAAAGCCATTGCATCCATTCCTCCTAGTGGGTGATTGATGGCTAGTGTTATTGACCCTTCCTTAGGGATATTCTCAATTCCATTTATCGTTAATTTGATATTGAAATGATCAATAACAGCTTGGCAAAAATGTTCGTTGTGATTCTCTTTGTTGTTTAAGATAAAATGATTCACATCATTTTCGTGAAGTACTTTTTTTAAATATGAAAGGATGAACTTAGGCATCCATTTGAGTAACCTTGGATTCTTTGATGCAATTAATTTCTCTATGTCTATAAATTTTTCTGCTGACATGATATTGATACTGGTGTTATTTATGTTGAAATGTTTTAAACGGGAAATAGATTAATCGATCTGTACAAAAAAAAGTCTCGATTTTTTTCGAGACTTTTTTTGTATCTTTTTAATTTATTTTAGAGCATCATATCTTGCTTTGTATGATAATGCTTTCTCAGTATTTCCTAGTTTACGATGTGTTTTGTATAAAATATCTAAAATGTTTTTATCGTTTGGATCTGTATCAATGTATTTCTCTAAGGGTATTAATGCTTTCTTTTGGATTTCCTTTGCTTCAGCGTCCATTTTAGGAAATTTTGGGTCATTGAATGGGAGTAAATTTGCAGTCTTTATAATTTCATTTGCCCATGCAAAATAATTAGCTCCCGATTGATAAAGCGCATTTGTGTATGAAGGGTCATTTTCTAAAGATTTCAAGAAATGACTTTCAGCTTCTTGAAATTTATTTTGATTCATATAAGAAGTTCCCAAATTGTAATGTAAAATCTTATTGGTAGGGTCAATGGAGAGGGCTTTATTTATATAAAGGGTTGCCGCTTCGTTGTCATTCGATTTATATGCTAAATCAATTCGAGTACAAAGTACTGATATAGAAGTTGGTAAAATCGTTAATACAAAATCTGTTAATTTTACAGCTGAAGCAACATCTTTTAATTTGTCAAACTCATTGTTTGCTTGACCTAAAGAGATTATTCCGTTTTTAGATGCATCTTCGAAATTTTCACCTATAAATTGCTTTGTAGAATACGCTTTAAAAAACAATACAGTTGCTTGGTCAAATATTGAGCCATTGTATTTTGAAAGGCCTTGATCAAAATAAAGTGTTGATCTCCCATTGATTACAGCGCGAGAATCGTCTTTGAATTCACCATTTAATTCGATGATTTTTTTCAGATTTTCATTTGAAATTGATTCAAAAGCAATTGCGTTTTGTGCGTTTTTATCAATTTCTAAATCAAATAATCCTCCATAAATTAATCCTTTATAGTAAATTGTTTTAGGATTGTTTTTTGTGTCACTGTGCTCAGAAGCAAGGTCGATAAATTCCTTTGCCTTTGTTATTTTTGAGCTTGCAACTGTAAAATCGCCTTTCAAATATGCTTTCGTAAAGGATTTGTATTCTGTAGCGGCACTTGTTTCGTTTAATTTTTGAGAAAAAGAAACGCTAGTTAAAAATAGCGTTCCTAATATAAGTGTGTTTCTTTTAATTGTTTTCATTTCTTATTTTGTTATTATTCTTCTTCTTCTAGTGGTTCGTTTTCATCAGTAGATAGGTCTGTAGGTGAGTTTGTGTTATCATCTTCATCCATTAAAGGGTTTAAGTCAATTTGCGCTAATGCTTCTGGATCTAAATCCTCATCATCGTCACTTCTTGGAACTCTTGCTACTGCTGCAATGGCAGAACTACCTTTCAGATTAATCAAACGTACTCCTTGAGCAGCCCTACCCATAACACGTAAGGTGTCGATATGCATACGGATCGTTACTCCTGAACGTGTAATAATCATTAAGTCATCTTCATCTGTTACTGTTTTAATTGAGGTAAGCGGGCCTGTTTTTTCTGTAACATTGATTGTTTTAACTCCTTTTCCACCTCTGTTTGTAATTCTGTAAACAGGTTCGCCATCTTCAGGATCGTTTAAGAATGAACGTTTTCCATATCCTTTCTCAGATACAACTAAAACAGTTGTTTTATCATCTTTTACACAAACCATGCCAACAACGGCATCGTCTTCACCTAGTAAAGTAACACCTCTTACACCGGAAGCATTTCTCCCCATTGGTCTTACTTTTTCTTCATTAAAACGGATAGCACGACCATAACGAGTAGCTAGTACTATTTCATCGCTACCATTAGTAAGTTTTGCTTCAAGTAATTCATCATTTTCTCTGATGGTAATCGCGTTAATTCCGTTCGTACGAGGTCTAGAATATGCTTCAAGTGATGTTTTCTTAATGATACCTTCTTTAGTACACATGATGATAAAGTTGTTTTCAACATACTCTTTGTCTGTTAAATCTTGCACTTTTACATAAGCCTTTACTTTATCATCTTGCTCGATGTTAAGTAAGTTTTGGATTGCTCTCCCTTTAGATGTTTTATTTCCCTCAGGGATCTCGTACACACGCATCCAAAAACACCTTCCTTTTTCAGTAAATATTAAAAGGTAATTGTGATTTGTTGCAACAAATAAATGTTCAAGGAAATCTTTGTCTCTAGTAGTAGATCCTTTTGATCCCATACCGCCTCTATTTTGAACCTTGAATTCATTTAAGCTTGTTCGCTTAATATATCCTGCATGAGATATTGTAACAACTACTTCTTCATCTGGAATCAAATCTTCCATACGCATTTCGCTTGCAGCATATTCAATACGCGATTTACGCGCATCTCCGTACTTGTCTTTTATGTATTGCAACTCATCTTTGATGATTTGCATTCTACGGTCTTCGTTTGATAAGATTTCTTTCAAATCAGTGATTAACGCCATCAAATCAGCGTATTCAGCTCTAAGCTTATCTTGCTCCAAGCCTGTTAGTTGACGTAGACGCATTTCAACAATTGCTCTTGCTTGAATTTCACTTAAGCTAAATCGGGCAATTAAGTTCGCTCTTGCTTCATCAGGACTGTTAGATGCACGAATAATTTTGATTACTTCGTCTATATTGTCAGAAGCAATAATTAATCCTTCAAGTATATGTGCTCTTTCTTCTGCTTTTCTTAAGTCAAACTTTGTTCTTCGAATAACTACCTCATGTCTAAAATCAATGAAGTGAGAAATTAAGTCTTTCAGGTTAACTTGAATAGGTCTCCCGTTTACAAGGCAGATATTATTTACAGAGAACGAAGTCTGAAGTGCGGTAAACTTGTATAATTTATTTAAAACAACGTTAGAAATAGCATCTCGTTTTAATTCGAAAACAATACGCATACCATTTCTATCCGATTCGTCTCGTATATCTGAAATGCCTTCTAATTTCTTATCGTTTACTAAATCAGCTGTTTTTTTAATTAATTCAGCTTTATTAACTTGGTAGGGAATTTCTGTAATAATAATTTGTTCGCGACCATTAGATTCTTCAATCTCTGCTTTAGCACGAATAACGATTCTTCCTCTTCCTGTAAGTAATGCATCTTTAACACCCTCATATCCGTAGATGATTCCACCAGTAGGAAAATCAGGAGCTTTAACGAAATCTAATAATTCTTCACAGGTGATTTCTTTGTTGTTTACATATGCAATACATCCATCAATTACTTCTGTTAAATTATGGGGAGCCATATTTGTAGCCATACCAACAGCAATTCCGGATGAACCATTTACAAGTAAATTCGGGACTTTTGTAGGTAAAACAGATGGTTCAACTAAACTATCATCAAAATTTGGCTTAAAATCGACTGTTTCTTTTTCAAGGTCTTCAAGCATTTCCTCCGTTATTTTACGAAGTCTTGCCTCTGTGTAACGCATTGCAGCAGGACTATCCCCATCAACAGAACCGAAGTTCCCTTGACCATCAACAAGAGGATAACGAAGTGACCAAGGCTGAGCCATACGAACCATTGTGTCGTATACAGAGCTATCTCCATGTGGGTGATACTTACCTAGTACCTCACCAACTATTCTAGCTGATTTCTTATGTGGTCGATTTGAATAAACACCTAAATCTTGCATCCCATAAAGAACGCGACGGTGAACTGGTTTGAATCCATCGCGGATATCTGGTAGTGCTCGTGAAACAATTACAGACATTGAATAATCAATGTAAGCTGATTTCATTTCATCTTCAATGTTAATTTGAATTATTTTTTCTCCATCTGCCATATCTTAGTGTCTGATTTTAAAGAGTTTATCTTTTTTTGTAGCTGCAAAAATGCAAGTAACGAATTTATGTATAATTAAAATAGTAATTTTAGTATTAAATGCTATTTTACTAACAAAAATCTGTGGAAAATTCAAAATAATGGTGAGTTATTAACATTATAATAGTTTTATTTTTGTAGTTGGTTAATATTTCGTTTATTTTACACAATATTGCTTAGAAATAATTTTAGATATACTATATGGAAGCAAAGTTTTCCCCACGATTAAAAGATGTAATTAGTTTCAGTAAAGAAGAAGCCCTTCGTATTGGTAATGATTTTATTGGAGTGGAACATCTATTGTTAGGAATGATTAGGGAAGGAGAAGGAGTGGCGATTAAATTGCTGCAATCATTTCACATCGATACCTTAAAAGTTCGGAATGAAATTGAAGCTGGATTAAAGAAGTTCACACTTGTTACCCTTGAACCATCTTCTAATATTCCTTTGGTAAAACAAGCGGAGAGAGTGATTAAAAAATCCCTCCTAGAAGCGAAATTATTTAAGTGTTCTAGCATTGGTACTGAACATTTATTACTTTCGTTTTTAAAAGAAGAAGATTGTATTGCAACTATTATATTGAACACGTTTGGTGTAACCTACGAAATCGTAAAAGAAGAATTAGATATGAAGATTAAAAAAGTAAATTTACCGAGGGCTGATTTTCCAGGTTCTCCTGATGAAGAAGGTGAAAATTTTGGTGCAGCTCAACGTAAAACAGCTGATCCAAAATCAAAAACACCTGTTTTAGATAATTTCGGAAGAGATTTAACTAAAATGGCCGAGTCTGGTCGTTTAGATCCTATTGTTGGTCGTGAATTAGAGATAGAACGTGTAAGTCAAATTTTATCACGAAGAAAAAAGAATAATCCCATTTTAATTGGTGAACCAGGTGTTGGTAAAAGTGCTATTGCTGAAGGATTGGCTTTGCGAATCGTTCAACGAAAAGTTTCTCGTATTTTGTTCAATAAGCGCATTATCTCTTTAGATTTAGCTTCTTTAGTGGCAGGTACAAAATACCGTGGTCAATTTGAGGAAAGAATGAAGGCTGTAATGGCTGAAATTGAAAAAAATCCAGATATCATTCTTTTTATTGATGAAATTCATACAATCATTGGTGCCGGTGGTGCAAGTGGTTCCTTAGATGCATCTAACATGTTTAAGCCAGCACTAGCAAGAGGTGAAATGCAGGTGATTGGGGCTACGACTTTAGATGAGTATCGTCAGTATATTGAGAAAGATGGGGCTTTAGAACGTCGTTTTCAAAAGGTGCTAATTGAACCAACTACTGTTGATGAGACGATGCAAATTTTGAATAATATCAAAGAAAAGTATGAGGAACATCACATGGTTACTTATACCGATGAAGCCATTAAAGCATGTGTTAAATTAACTGATCGTTATATAAGTGATCGCCATTTGCCTGATAAGGCTATTGATGCTTTAGATGAAGTGGGTTCTCGTGTACATATTACCAATATCAATGTGCCCGAAGACATCATCGAAATTGAAGGTAAATTAGAATCACTAAAAGATAAGAAAAATGAAGTCATTAAGTCTCAACAATATGAAGAGGCTGCTAAGTTGCGTGACGATGAACGTAAACTGCAAGAACAATTAGAAATTGCAAAAAAACGTTGGGAAGACGATAGTAAAATTCACCGTGTGATGGTTACTGAAGATCATGTTGCGGAGGTTGTTTCCATGATGTGCGGTATTCCTGTAACTCGAGTAGCTCAAAAAGAGAGCGGACGATTGGTTCATATGGCGGAAGAGCTTCAAGGAAGGGTTATTGGACAGGTTGAAGCTGTTCAAAAAGTCGTAAAAGCGATTCAACGAAACAGAGCAGGATTAAAAGATCCGAATAAACCAATTGGTTCTTTTTTCTTTCTCGGGCCAACAGGTGTTGGAAAGACTCAGTTAGCTAAAGTATTGTCTAAATATTTATTTGATTCAGATGACTCTTTAATTCGCATCGATATGTCCGAATATATGGAGAAATTCTCAATTTCGAGATTGGTTGGTGCACCTCCAGGATATGTTGGATATGAAGAGGGTGGACAATTAACAGAAAAAGTGAGAAGAAAACCTTATTCTATCATTTTATTAGACGAGATTGAAAAAGCGCATCCAGATGTTTTTAATCTTTTACTTCAAGTTTTAGATGATGGTCATATGACTGATGGATTGGGGCGTAAAATTGATTTTAAAAATACAATTTTAATCATGACTTCAAATATCGGTGCCAGACAATTAGCTGATTTCGGAACTGGTGTTGGCTTCGGGACTAAGACTCAAACGGATCAAAAAGAAGATAATAGTAAAGCTGTAATTCAAAGTGCTTTGCGTAAAGCATTTTCTCCTGAGTTTCTAAATCGTATTGACGATATGATTATGTTCAAATCTCTTACCAGAGAAGACATTCATTTAATTATTGACTTAGAATTAAATAAGTTATACGGAAGAATTAATAATCTTGGTTATCTCATTGAACTTTCTGATAAAGCAAAAGATTTCTTGTGTGATAAAGGATATGATGAGAAATTTGGTGCGCGCCCTCTTAAACGTGCAATTCAAAAATACATAGAGGATCCACTCGCTGAAGAGATTATTAAATCTAGTTTAAAGGAAGGTGATAAAATTAGTATTGATATCGAAGAGGGTAAGGATGAGTTAAAGGTAGTTATCTCTCCTGCATCAAAGGTTTCAAAATCAAAAACAAAAGAATAAATCTATTTTCTTTATAGCACAAAAAAAAGTCTCAATACGTATATTGAGACTTTTTTTTGTGCTTGTATTTAATGCCAAACAGAACTACAAAATAATTTACTTGTTCTTTTTCATCCTCTTGATAAAAAATCAATTCGCATGTTTGTCCTATTTTATAATTACATTTGGTGTAACTTTTCTGCTAAATAGAACAGGTAAAAATGGAGTGTTATCCTTCTTTCGTTGTGTCTAATAAATCAGCATTTGATTGAGAAATAGCTGATTTTTCGAAACGAATTTTACTTCCTTCAGAAATTAATAAAACAGTTGTTTCAGTAACTTCTAGAATTTTACCATGAACACCTCCAATGGTAACGACTTTATCACCAGTTGTTAAATTCTCGCGAAATTTCTTTACTTCTTTTTGTTTCTTTTGTTGTGGTCTAATCATGAAAAAGTAGAAAACTGCCAAGACTAAAACGAGCATTACAATTTGTTGCATAGGGTATTTATTTAGGGGTTATTAATTACTTTTTTTATTTACGGTAAACATTCGCTTTTACTTTTACTAGAGTTAAAGAAGGGTCTGTGTTTGCTACAATACGAATTTCTTTCATCAATTGTCCGACAGAAGCGTTCTTAGTCTCTACACGTGCTCTTATTTCTTCCGATTTACCGGGAGCCAATGGTTCGTCTGGGAAATCGACAACGGTACATGAGCAGGATCCTTTAACATCTGAAAGTAAAAGTGGGTATTTTCCGGTATTTTTAATGTGAAAAACGGATTCGATTTCTTCACCCAACATGATGTTTCCAGCATTAAATTCAGGTTCAATTTGTATACTGGTTTTATTTCCCACTTGAAGTGTCTCATTTGATGAGCATGATAATAATACTCCAGTAATTAAGCAATAAAAAATTTTTTTTTTCATAAATTAGTGTTAGTCTAGTAAACCCCTTCCAATTTTAATTATTTTATTATCTTTTTCTAAGATGTCAATTGCTTTATCTAAAATTCCATTTATAAATCCGCTACTTTTAGGCGTACTGTAAAATTTTGATATTTCAATATATTCGTTTAATGTTACTTTCTTTGGTATGTTATTGAATATTTGAAGTTCTGTAATAGCCATCTTCATAAGGATAATATCCATCTTAGCAATTCGGTCTAAATCCCAGTTTTTTGTTAATTCTTCAATCAGTGCTTCGTTTTCTCCATTCATAGAAATGGTTTTTCGGAAAAGTGCCTTTACGAAATCTGTTTCATCTTCCGGATCTCGATATAGGGGTAATATTTTTATTTCATCTTCACTATCTTCCTCAAACGATTTGAGAGTCTTGATAACCATAGCGCATGCTAAATCGATGTCATCCATCCAATGAATACTTTTTTCTTCAAAGAAGTGATGAAGGAAAGGTGAGTTGGCAATTTCCGTTTTGAAAATGGAGCAAGCAAATTCTTTGTCTTCAGTAAAGCTTGTGCTTGGTGTATTCATATAAGAGAAGTAAATTTCACTTTCCCTGATTTGAAGCATTATTTTTTTGAACATTTCATGGTGTTCATCTCCTATCCAGTTAACTAAATTTGTCTCAGAAGCATTTCTAAGAGAGCGATTATGCTCTAAAAGCAAAAATAATTTATTATCGATAAAACGCGTGTTTGGAGTTAAATCTTCTGAAGAAGGTCTAATTTTTGTTTTTCCATCGTGGATTTTGGTATCTGATATCGCTTTTAATTCATTGAAAATAAGTAAAAGATAGAGGTATAAATCATAGATATTATCTACAGAAGTCATTAATTCATTTTCTGCTTTTTTATAGTTTTCTTCGTTTGACTGAAAATAAGCGTATAGAATTTGCAATACTTTTATTCGTAAATGACGTCTGTTAATCATAATGCTTTTTTATAAAGGTAGTTTTACATTTCCAATAGCCATAATGCGCTCTTCAGCCATTTTGTCAGCTATATGGTGTGTTGGTGTTTTTTCAAGTAACGAACGATTAATGATTTGCTCTATGGTGGTGTAAATCGTTTCTGCTTTCTGCATTGTCCACGCTTGATCGTATCCTTTGACTTCTGAATAACAACTCATTACTCCACCGGCATTGAGGGTGTAGTCGGGAGCGTAAATAATTCCTTTATCGAGAAGTAATTGACCATGAATGGTATCATTCTCCAATTGATTGTTTGCCGCTCCAGCAATAATACTACATTTTAAAGATGAAATAGTGTTGTTGTTGATTGTTGCTCCTAATGCACATGGAGCGTAGATGTCCGCATCAATACCATAGATATCGTCTAATCCAACTACGGTTACTTTGTGCTTATCAGTGATAGCTTTAATGTGATCTTTGTGTATGTCTGTTATGGAAACATGAGCTCCCTCCTTACATAAATGCTTAACAAGGTAAGCTCCAACGTGACCAACTCCTTGAACAGAGATTTTTTTTCCATTCAGTGAGTCTGATCCAAATTGCACTTTTGCGGCAGCTTTCATACCCATATATACACCGTATGCAGTGATCGGGGAAGGGTCTCCACTTTTACCAGGTAAGCCAACAACATGATTTGTTTCCATATGAACGTAAGTCATATCTAAAGGAGAAATCCCAACATCTTCAGCTGTAATATATTTACCTCCAAGACTTTGGACAAACTTACCGAAACGTCTAAATAGCGCTTCAGATTTCATTGTTTTGGAATCGCCAATAATAACTGCTTTTCCGCCACCTAAATTCAATCCTGAAATCGCGTTTTTGTAAGTCATGCCACGTGATAGACGCAGTACATCTGTGAGAGCCTCTTGTTCATTTTTATACATCCACATACGAGTACCGCCTAGAGCAGGGCCTAATATGGTGTTGTGAATTGCAATGATTGCTTTTAAACCAGATTCATTATCGTTACAAAATAATAATTGCTCATGATTGTATTTCGACATCAGTGCTATGACTGGATTTTCAAGCAAATTTGTATCATCAATATTTTTAACTTCAAACATTTGTGACGAAATAATGTTAAGAACGTATATTTATGCTAGGTTTGTGTTTCGCATTATTATTTAGCAAAAATAGGAAAATTATTGTATGAAGTCTCTTTTCTACTTGAATAAATATTTAATTATCTATAAATGGCGTCTTGTTTTTGGGACTCTATTTATTATATTGTCTAATTATTTTGGTGTTCAAATGCCTAAGATTGTAAAAAATGCGGTAAACGATTTTTTAAATAACCTAAATCGTTCCTCAGATTTTAATGAGGTGCTTTTGTTAAGTTTAAAATTAGGCGGGATTTATATTTTATTTTCTGTTTTAAAGGGTTTCTTTTTGTTTCTAACTAGACAAACAATCATTATCGTGTCTCGTTATATTGAATATGATTTGAAAAATGAAATTTATTCGCATTACCAACGCTTAGATTATTCATTCTATAAAAAAAATAAAATAGGGGATTTAATGAATCGGATATCTGAAGATGTATCTCAGGTTAGGATGTATTTTGGACCAGGTTTAATGTATACCATAAACTTAGCTATTTTATCTATTATGGCTATTTATACCATGTTACAGATAAATGTTTCCCTTACTTTAATTGTATTGATTCCTTTACCGATAATGTCTGTCATGATTTATAGGGTTTCAAGTAAGATGAATCGATTAAGTAAAATGGTTCAGGTTGAACAATCATTACTTTCAACCATTGTACAAGAAACATTTTCTGGAATTAGGGTTATTAAAGCCTATTTAAGAGAAGTTGAAATGGAAGCTAAATTCAATGATTCATCAAATTTGTATAAAGAAAAAACAATGAGTCAGGTAAGGGTGAATGCATTGTTTATGCCGACAATTGTTTTTTTAATCGGATTAAGTACCTTATTAGCTATTTATTACGGAGGATTATTGACATATTCTAACACCATTACTCCGGGTGATATTGTAGCTTTTATTTTTTATATTAATATGCTGACTTGGCCCTTTGCTAGTGTGGGCTGGGTGACTTCGATTATCCAACGTGCTGCTGCATCTCAGGAAAGAATAAATGAGTTTTTAAAAGTAAAACCATCCATTTTATCTACAACAACTGAACCTTTAAATCCCATAGATTCGTTGACTTTCAATGATGTTTCTTTTCGCTTTGAAGATGGAAATGTAGCAGTTTTGAAAAACATTTCATTACAAGTTTCAAAAGGAGAGAGGATTGGTATTATTGGAAAAACAGGTTCAGGAAAGTCAACGTTATTGCAACTGATTGTTAGGCAACTCGACCCTACAGATGGAAGTGTTTTTGTGAATGATAAAGAATTGAAATCAATCAATCTTCAGGCGTATAGGCAACAGATTGGCTGTGTTCCTCAAGATGTATTTTTGTTCTCCGATACCATTAAAAATAACATTTGTTTCGGAATCGAAAATGATTGTGTTTCTAGTGATGAGCTTGTTGAAGCTGCAAAACAAGCTTGTATTTACGAAAATATAATTGCTTTTCCAGATCAGTTTGAAACACTGTTGGGAGAGCGAGGAGTTAATTTAAGTGGCGGTCAAAAACAACGTGTTAGCATTGCGCGCGCATTAATTCGGAAACCAAGAATGTTGGTGTTAGACGACTGTCTTTCTGCTGTTGATACTCAGACAGAAGACACTATTCTTCATGCGTTATCTAATCTTCATAAGGATACAATTTCTATCATTGTTAGTCATCGAGTTTCTTCGTTAAGATTTGTTGACCGAATTTATGTTTTGGAAGAAGGGAGTATCGTTGAAGTAGGTTCTCACAAAGAATTAATCATTAAAAAGGGATTTTATGCTGAAATGGTTGAGAAACAACGTAAAGATTAAGTTCTTTAAGTGATTTTTCTTTTTTCTTTTTTTCTTGTTAAATCAATCAAAATTCAGCTCAGTTCATCGAATAGTTTACGACTCTATGTGAGAATTTGTAATTGGTAAACTCGCTACTTTAGCTTATAATTGTATTTTTGTTTAAAATTTATTTTTATGATTTCAATAGATGGAATAGGGGTCGAGTTTAGCGGAAAAGTATTGTTTAGCGATGTTTCTTTCGTAATTAATGAGACAGATAAGATCGCACTTATGGGAAAGAATGGTGCAGGTAAATCAACCATATTGAAGTTACTTGCAGGGGAAAATAAACCTACCACTGGAAAGATTTCAGCTCCTAAAGAATATCGGATTGCTTATTTACCTCAACACTTATTGACTGAAGATGATTGTAGTGTTTTTGATGAAACAAGTAAGGCTTTCAAGTCTTTATTTTTGATGAAAGATGAGATTGAATCAATTAATCATCAGCTAACTACCAGAACAGATTATGAATCAGATGATTATTACAAAATAATTGAGAGATTGTCTGAAGTTAGTGAGCAATATTATTCGATTGAAGAGGTTAATTTTGAAGCTGAAGTTGAAAAAGTTTTACAAGGCATCGGATTTCTACGGTCTGATTTTACACGTTCTACATCCGAATTTAGTGGAGGTTGGAGAATGAGGATTGAATTAGCTAAAATTCTACTTCAAAAACCTGATTTAATTTTACTTGATGAACCGACGAATCATATGGACATTGAATCCATTCAATGGCTAGAGGATTTTTTAGTTAATAGCGCGAAAGCTGTTGTTGTAATCTCTCACGATAAAGCATTTGTTAATAACATTACTTCTCGCACGATTGAGGTTACTATGGGTAGGATATATGACTATAAAGTTAATTACAGTTCCTATTTAGAATTGCGTAAAGAAAGGAGAGAGCAACAACAAAAACAATACGATGAGCAACAAAAATTTATTGCAGAACAAACGGAGTTTATAGAACGATTTAAGGGTACTTATTCCAAAACCTTACAAGTTCAGTCGCGTGTGAAAATGCTTGAAAAATTAGCATTGATTGAGGTTGATGAAATCGATTCATCTGCTTTACGTTTAAAGTTTCCTCCTGCTCCTAGATCTGGGAATTATCCTGTATCTATCCGAGGTTTATCTAAATCGTATGAGAATCACGTTGTATTTAAAGATGCCTCGCTTACGATTGAAAGAGGGGAAAAGATTGCTTTTGTAGGTAGAAACGGAGAAGGTAAATCAACGATTGTGAAAGCCATAATGGGGCAAATTAATTTTGAAGGTCATTTGGAGCTGGGACATAATGTTCAAATTGGTTATTTTGCTCAAAATCAAGCATCTCTTTTGGATGAATCTTTGACTATTTATGAAACAATTGATCAGGCAGCAGAAGGAGATGCACGATTGAAAATTCGTGATATTTTAGGTGCTTTTATGTTTGGTGGTGATGAGAGCACTAAAAAAGTAAAGGTTTTATCTGGCGGTGAAAAAACCCGTTTAGCATTAATTAAATTATTATTGCAACCAGTAAATTTACTTATTCTTGATGAGCCAACAAATCACCTTGATATGAAAACCAAGGATATTATTAAAGAAGCGTTGAAAGCGTTTAATGGAACCTTGATTTTAGTATCTCACGACCGTGATTTCTTAGCTGATTTGGCAGGGAAAGTATTTGAATTTGGAAATCAAAGGGTGAAAGAACATTTTGAAGACATCAATGGATTTTTAGCGATGAAAAAACTCAAGCACCTGGCTGATATCGAACAAAAGAAATAAGAAAATACGATTAAAATTAGTTATCGTTAGGGTTTAGTGGGAACCTTGATATCACACTATATTTAATTCCTAGTTTTTGCATAAAGTATTTCCATGGATCTTTTAGAGAAACATCCATTACTTCATCAATACTTACTTCGTCTGATACAATCCAATGATTGTTTTTTATTTCCGCTTGAAGTTGCTTTGCTTCCCATCCGGCATAACCGAGAAAAAAACGTATTTGTTTATTTTTAAAATGAGATTCAGTAATCATATTGGTTAATTGCTCAAAATCTCCACCTATAAAAATACCCTTATTAAGTTCTAAACTTTCATTTAATTCCTTACCTAAGGTATGTAAAAAGTATAAACGTTCTGTTTCTACTGGTCCTCCGAGGCTTAGGTTCGTTTTTATTTCAGGAAAATGATTATTGAGTTCATTGATTTCTACGGTCACGTAATTATTTAATACAAATCCAAAACTGCCATTTTTTGAATGTTCACACAAAAAGATAGCGGAACGTTGAAAATATTCATCTCCTAAGAAAGGGTCAGATAAAAGAATACGTCCTTTTTTAGGAGGAAGGCTGGTTTTAAATGAAATATCAAGCAATTAAAATAGTGTTTATTTGTCAAAAATAAATAAAATAAATAAATATTTAAAATTTAAAACTAATTCCAAAACTAGGCAACAAAGGGAACTGGTATATCTTCTTGTTTGATACTCTGTTTACGTAAAATATGTTTTTTCTATCGTAAGAATTGGTTATGTTTCCAATAAATTCAAGTATGTTTTTATTTTTAAAAGTAAAGTTCTTTTTTACGGTTATGTCTAAACGATGGTAATAGGGGAGTCGCTCGCTATTAAAATTCCCCATCAAAGTACTGATTGAATTTGTATTTGAAGTGATTGGATTTGTTGTTACTCCTTGATTAAAGGTCTCATTTTGATAAAACCCAGAAGTAGGTGTAAAAGGAAGACCCGAACCCAAATTCCACCTTAAACTGAGCTCTAGACTTTTGTCACGCAGGAAAAGATATGTGGTGACAATGTTTACATTGTGCCTTCTATCAAATACGGGTATGTATGTTTTTAATCCATCCCACCTACTTGATTTACCATAGGAATAGACTGCCCATACAAACACTCTTTCATTGGTGTATTTAGCTAAGAAATCAACTCCAAATGATTCTCCTGTTTCAATGATAAAATCTTTTTTGAAAATAGCTGGTTTATCAGTGTAGTTTTCTGTGTCTGGGTATAATTTATTTTGATTTAAATTACTTAATTGTGGGAAGTATTTGAAATACCCCTCAATTGAGAGTGATAATTTCTTGCTTAAATCAATCTCAGTTCCGAGTATAGCATGCCAGGAGTATTGAAGTCCGTTTGAAACTGATTTAACGATTCCGTTTTGCAAAGTAAGTGTATTTTGGATATTAGATTTAGATGGTGCAGTTAATAATCCGTTAAATAAATTTACAACATCCTTATCAGAGGAGGTGCTTGTAAAATTCTGGGAGTACTTTCCTCCAGAAAATTTAAATCGAATTTTGTCAAAAGCATTGAATTTTATTCCTAAACGTGGCTCTATAGATTGGACATTCAATTGGGTGTAGTTTTGAAGTCGAATTCCAGGTTGGAAAACAAATTTGCCAATAATTTTTTTGTAATTTAGATAATTCCCAATTTCAAAGGTGAAATTTTCGTCACTAATTTTCATTGCTGCATTATTGTAGGTCATGTAATTTGTTGAAATACCTTGAATCGTAATTCCAACATCAAATTGACCTTCATTTTTTTGAAAGTATGTAAAGTCAAATCCTAATTCTGCACCCCCAATCGAACTTGTACGTTCTTCTTCATTTTCTTCTGCGAATTTGAGTTTGTATGAAGATGTATTGAAATGTCCTTTTAAGAATACGGCTGATCCGCCAGGTACTAAAATGAAATTCATACCAGCGCCTTTTTGATTCCATGAAAGCCTAGCTAAACTTTCATAATTAACAGAGTCGGTATTGTTAAACCCAAAACAGCTAAATTTAGAACCACCATTTGAATGACTTGTTAATTTCCCATAGAAATCTTGAAACGAGAATGGAAATCCATCTCCATTATTTATTTTCGGGTAAAGCGTTTTAGAAGTAAGATCCAATAATGATTTTTTGGCTGTAAAAAGATACGAACCAATAGACATAGCGTCTTTATTTTTTCGACCTATGGGACCTTCGAGAACTATTTTTCCTAGAAAAGGACTCAGAGAAATTTTCCCGCCGAATTTTTTTCGATTTCCATCTCTGTAAGAAATATCCATAATAGATGAAATTCTTCCGCCATATTTTGCATCAAAACCACCAGTATAAACATCAACATTTTTTATAAGTTCCGTTTCAAAAACTGAAAAGAATCCAATGGAGTGAAATGGGGTATAGATAGTCATACCATCGAGTAATATTTTGTTTTGAATTGGCGTACCACCTCTTACATACATTTGTCCCCCTTGATCTCCAGTGGTAACGACACCAGGTGTAACACTGAATGCTCCTATAATATCATTTTCTGCTCCCATACTTGGAATTCTTTCTAACCCTTTTTTATCCAATTTAATAACGGAAATTCCTACTTCGCTTGTTTTTTGTTTATTCTCTGCGCTTATTGTTACTGTTTCTAGTTCTTTCGTTAATAAGGATTTGAATAAGTTGAAGTTAATTTGTACAAAAGAAGCTTTTCCTGTTAAAGTAATGAGTGTATCTATACGATTAAAAATAGGATGAATAATTGTAATCGTATATTCACCTGGAGTTAATTTGGGGATAGAAAAAAAACCATTTACGTCGGAAATAGTTCCGGTTGTTTTTGTACTTGATTGTAATTTTATTTTTTGGAAGGGTACCACTTCACCAGTTTCTTTTTCGTAAATGAATCCCCTGAATGTAATTAAACCTTCGTTTTTTGTATTAGTCTCTTTTGGTGGATCTTTAGGAAGTTCTTGAGAAAACAAAAGGTTGCTTAGCAATAAGGGAAATAGGAAAAAAAAAGTTCTCATTTAAGTCAGAGATTAGATTGTTTTATTATTTTTTTTGCCTTTTCCCAGTATATATCTAATTCTAGCAAGGGAAGGCATGTGATGTCTTTTGAATCGTTTTTTAATAATTCTTCCATTTTTGTAAAACGGGAAATGAATTTCTTATTTGTTTTTTCAAGCGCATTTTCAGGATGAACACCAATAAATCGCGCGTAATTAATCAGTGAAAAAAGAACATCTCCAAACTCTAATTCGATGTTTTCAATTTCACCAATAGATTCAGCTTCAATTAATTCATTTAATTCTTCTTGCACTTTCCCCCATACTTGAGATTTGTTTTCCCAATCAAATCCTACACCCTTCACTTTTTCTTGAATTCGAGTTGCCTTTATAAGTGCAGGTAGGGAGTTAGGAACACCTTCTAACACTGAAATACGTCCTTCTTTCAGTTTTAGTTTTTCCCAATTTGCTTTCACTTCATCTTCAGAATTTACAGTAACGTTGCCATAAATGTGTGGGTGTCTATAAATGAGTTTTTCGCAAATTTTATTGAGTACGCTCTCAACAGAAAAAGCATCTATTTCATTACCAAGTTTGCAATAAAAAACTAAATGAAGGAATAAATCCCCTAACTCGCCTTCGATAGAGGGTAGATCGTTGTTTGAAATTGAGTCTGTTAATTCATAGGTCTCCTCAATCGTTAATGTGCGTAAGGTTTCAAAAGTTTGTTTTTGATCCCATGGACATTTTTCACGCAAATCATCCATAATGATTAACAATCGTTCGAATGCTTGTAATCTTTTATCCATCGTATTTCCTTTAATTTATGGGATAAATATAAGTAGAATTTGGGGACATAGATTGTGCTTTTCTTTTTTTCTTATTCCTGAATAGCATAGTTATATATCGCTCTAATCATTGATGTGGTCTAGAATGGATTTGTTGATTTGTAAACACATTGAATTAACAGTTTTGAATAAAAGGGTTTAAAAAAAAATATCAGTTCCTTAACATTCCTTAACAAGCAAATTTCTTTTTATTTATTTTTCATTTGGTAATATTGTGTCATTAAAAAGATTTAATCCTAAAAATGAAAGATAAGATGACAACAAATAACCTCCTATTAAGTTTTTTTTGTATAGCTTTTTCGCTGTCAAGCGTTGTTGCTCAGACTGAAAATAAAAAAGAAATTTCAACTTATGCACCACCAGTGAATTTTGTAAATGCATCGGAAAGTTCCATTAATTCAGTGGTACATGTAACAACAAAAGTGGTTAAAACAACCATTCAACAAGATCCATTTTATGAGTTTTTCTATGGTCCTGGTTCTGGTAACAAGGAATTTAAACAATATGGTTCTGGTTCTGGGTCCGGTGTAATCGTTTCTGCGGAGGGCTATATTGTAACCAATAATCATGTAATCGATAATGCTACTGAAATTGAAGTTATACTGAATGATAACTCTAAATACGTGGCTCATGTTGTTGGGGCAGATCCTTCAACAGACATTGCTATATTAAAAATAATTGCTCCAAATTTAAAGCCTATTACATTTGGTAATTCCGATGAATTAAGAGTAGGAGAGTGGGTTTTAGCGGTTGGGAATCCATTTAACCTAACATCAACAGTTACGGCTGGTATTGTGAGTGCAAAAGCGAGAAACATAAATTTATTGGCAAATAGGAATACACAAAATGTCGTTCCGATTGAATCTTTTATTCAAACAGACGCTGCAGTTAATCCAGGTAACAGTGGTGGGGCACTTGTGAATACCAAGGGAGAATTGGTAGGGATAAATACTGCGATTGCTTCACAAACTGGAAGCTATTCAGGTTATTCTTTTGCTATTCCAGTCAATTTAGTTCAAAAAGTAATGCGTGATTTAATTGATTACGGAATGGTTCAGCGGGGATTTTTAGGGATTCAAATTTCGGACCTTACACAAGAGATAAAGGAGAAAAACAATCTCCCTTCCATTAAAGGTGTTTTTATAGAGAAAGTCAATGAAGATGGAAGTGCAGACAAAGTGGGAATTAAAGAGGGTGATGTGATCCTTAAAATCAGTAATAAAGAAGTTAATTCAGTTGCTTCACTCCAAGAAGAAATTGGTAAGAAAAGACCTGGGGATAAAGTAAGTATTACCATACGAACTAAAAAAGGATTAGAAGAAGTGAAAGAAGTGGTTCTCAAAAATAGTTCAGGAGAAGCTGTATTACTATCGAAAAATGATGTTTCGAAAAATTCTGCTTTAGGTGTTACTTTTGAGAAATTGACAGAGAAAGAAAAAAAACAATACAATGTTAGTTATGGAGTTAAAGTAAAAACAGTAACAACAGGTAAACTAAAAGGCTTAGGAGTTGAGGAAGGAATGATCGTTACAAAAGTAAATAATGAACCTGTTGAAACTGTTGAGCAATTAACGTCTAAAATGACAGCCACTGATAATGGGATTTTACTAGAGGTAATTACTAAAAGCGGAAAAAAAGAGTATATTGGTTTTGGATTGTAAAAAAAATAATAATAAATCGTTTTCTAAACTATAAACGAGTGACGATTAGAAATTTTTCCTTGATATTATTTAAGCAATTTTGAGATTGTGTTTTGATATTCTTGCTCAAATAAGGATAAGCTAGAGCAACCCATATCTTTTTTTGTTTTTTTTATGTCGTAAATTCGATTTATATGTGATGGATGTGTACTCATAAATTGGATTTGTTCACTATCCTTTTTTTTAAGCATACGGTAGAAAAATTTTGCTGAAGCAGCTGAATAGTATTTAGTATTACATAGGTAAGCCACTGAATATTCATCCGCCTCTGTTTCGTATGCTCTTGAATATCGAAGTCCTAATAATGCTCCTCCAAGTTCAGCAATTCCATAACTGTTTTTTAGAAGGTATTTAGATATTAACTCAATACCTAACTGCTTTGTCATTTGACGGGTAGAGTGCCTTCGATCTGCATGTGCCATTTCATGAGCCATAACTCCAGCAAGTTCAGCTTCGCTTTTTAAATATTTTAATAATCCAGTATATACATAAATATGACCTCCGGGCGAACAAAACGCATTGATGATATCATTTCGGTTAATGATTTGAATTTTCCATTTAAAAATAGTTTTATATCTCAAAGCCGAATTGTTGAGTAGTGAAGATCGTATTGAATATAAATAAGCATATAATTTTTTGTTTTTTAAGGAATCTAATATTGGATATTCTTTTTTATTTTTAAGTAATTCGTCCGCAAATTCATTTCCAAAAGCAATGTCTTGCTTTAAGGTGAACGCATTTATTTCAAAATCCATCGTTGCTGTTGAAGTAGATAAAACGTCATTTATCTTGTCTACTGATAATGCTTCAATGGAGGTTTCATTGTTGTTGCAAGAAATAATGAAAAAGAATAAAGGGATTAAAATTAAGTGATGCATTTATGATTTAGTTAAATAAATTAGCGATAAGGGAGTTTACATGTAAAATAGTTTTTACTGTATCTCAAGATAAGAAAATTTTCAGAATTGAATAACTACCTATCTGAAATTTTAAGTATTATATTTGTTAAAAAAAAACATTATGATTTTAAGCGCTCATTTTTACATGTTAAATGATGATTTCTCACCTGAATATGCTGAAGCTAATTTTGAAGGGAAAGAATCTGAAAATAATCCAGCATATGAATGGGAGGATGAATTAGAGCTTTCTGAAGGTCTAGAGAATATTATTATTGAACGAAAAGGCATTTATTTACTTCAAGGAGAGAAAAATGATGAGACTTTTACTTACGAACTTCCTCATATGTTTAAGGTAAGGTTAATTATGACTAATGGTGTGGAAGGTGCTCTCGTAGTTTCAGAAAGTATTTTAGATAGTTATGACTTTAATGTTTCTGATGAAAAGTCTATTTTGAATGTATACTTAAAAGATTATGAACCACTTGCAAATCCATTGCCAGGGGTTTATATTGCTACCAAAGAATTTCCAAATCAGTTAATTACAGAATGATTAAAGTCAAGCATCTTTCTTTTAAAAGGGGTGAAAACTTGATTATTGATGGCTTAACTTTTAAGTTGAAAAAAGGTGAGGTTCTTTCGATTGTTGGGCCTAGTGGTTCGGGTAAATCTACCTTATTGGCATTGCTTTCAGGTTTTTTAGATCCTTATAAAGGTTTTATTTGGTTTGGAAAAGAAGAGGTTTTAGGACCGTCGAGAAAATTAATACCTGGACATTCAGATATTCAATTGGTAAATCAAGAGTTTTCATTGTCATTATATCATACCGTAAGAGAAAATATTACACTTCATGCGCTACATCTCTCAAAGGAAGCGAGAGAGGAGATGACTGACGAATTACTTTCTTTATTTTCTTTGTCTCATCTGGAAATGCATAGTGCTATTAGCCTTTCTGGGGGAGAAAAACAACGTCTTGCCTTAGCTAGGGCATTATCAAAAGAGCCGGATGTTTTGTTGTTAGATGAACCTTTTGCTCACCTAGATGCACACATAAAAAGAAGGGTTATTCGTTATCTAATGGCATTGAAAAAGGTACGTAAAACTACCTTTGTTCTTGTTTCTCATGAGGGAAGAGATGTATTAAGTCTTTCAGATCGAGTAGCTTTTTTTGATGAAGGAAAAATTGCACGACTCGATTTACCGGTTAATTTTTATAATTTTCCTTCTTCTTATTACGAAGGATTATTTTTCGGGGAAATGAATCGGGTAATTATAAAGGGAAAAGAAGTTTTTTTTAGACCAAGCTCTTATTCATTGATACTTTCTGATTCGACCTTACACCTTACGGTTGTTTTTTTTAAAAGCATTGTATTAGGTCCAGTAATAGAAAGTCATTTTTTAGTTGATAAGGTTCAGTCAATTATTTTATTTAGTTTGTTACCAATAGATTATGTCAAAAAAATCGCAATTGTATAGTGTAAGGTCTTTACGTTGGAATGAAGTTTTTAACATCTTTAAAAAAACGGTTATCGAATTTACGAATGAAAAAAGTTTGTTTCATGGAGCTGCATTATCCTATTATACGATTTTATCACTTGTTCCAATTCTTTATTTAAGTATTGTTTCGTTTGGACAATTTATTGGTCAAAAAACAATGGTTGCAATTATTTCGAATGTGTTACACGAACAAGTTGGTATTCAAGATGTAAAAGGAATTTTAGAGTTTTTAAATGAAATTGATTTTGAAAAGAGTAATTGGGCATTACAAATTATTGGAATTGTTGTATTGATGGTTTCAGCCACAGCTATGCTATCTTCTTTAAAAAATAGCATTAACGAATTTTTTGATATTGAAAGGGTTCATGCCACAAAAAAGAAACAATTCTTGAGTACGCTGCTTGATAAAGTGATGCATTTATCCTTATTAATGATTTTCGGGTTAATAATCGTTTTAACTTACTTTGCGCAAACGATTATTGTTTCTTTTGGAGATAAGATTTTTTCTTCATTTGATGAGCTATTTAATGTCTTTGTTTTTTTGACTCAGCATGCAGTTCCATTTATGACAAATTTTTTGATTTTTTTCTTTATTTTTAAGTATTTACACGATGGTATTATAGCTCGAAAATTAGCTGTTTATGGTAGTCTTTTTACCACTACCTTACTCTATTTGGGACAATTACTTATTAAATTTTATTTGTTGCATTATTTTTTCGCTAAAGATGCTGGAATTGCTGGAACTATTTTAATTTTATTGACTTGGGTTTATTATACATCACAAATAATATTTTTGGGAGCAAAATTTACTGCTGTATTTGCAAAAGTTTCTGG
Source organism: Chryseobacterium gleum (assembly GCA_945897755.1). Taxonomy (GTDB): domain Bacteria; phylum Bacteroidota; class Bacteroidia; order Flavobacteriales_D; family Crocinitomicaceae; genus CANHVK01. The sequence continues at coordinate 49,149 of CAMDGH010000007.1, forward strand.
GAGCGAAATTAAAGTAAAACAATAAGATTAGGATTTCAATTTTTCCTTGATTTAAATCTTTTTAAATCTTGTTTTAATTAGCTTAATTTTTTCTTCTTTTTCTAGTTTTCCAATCATGTATTTTAATTCTTCTAATTTAACCGAACTAAAATGATGCTTCAGATCTTCTAATGATTTTGGTGTTTCTAAATATGTGAGGATTAATACGGAAAGTGAATCTCTATTTAGTGTCGATTTAATTTTTTCTTTACAGTAATCACATTTTCCACACTGTTCAGTCTGTTGACCGAAATAATTACATAAGTATTGTTCTCGGCAAAGATTCATACTCAAAAAAGCATCCACATATTTTAAACGAAGTTCAGCCCTATCTTTTCTTGTTTGATATACTTCTTCAGATAATCGCATGTAGTCATCGGGAAGTCTCTCATGTAAAAAAGTGATTTGAGGTAAACTTGTTTTCCAAGTGATGTCGATTACTCCATTTTTTTCAAGGAAGGTTAATTGACTGTCTAATTCTTTTACGCTTATCCCTAGTTTGCTAATACAGATAGCTTCATTTAAAACAAAAAAATCATTAAATACTCCTGGATAACTTCGTGCAATAAATTGAATTAAATCTGAAACACGTTCATATTTTATTTGAAAACTATATAATTGTGTATTTCCGATAGCGAATTTGATCCTAGTCGGGTTGTAATTTGATTCATTGAATAAAATATCCCCATTCATTTCAAGTATTTTTAAAGATTGAAATGTGGGGATGATTCCCAATTTAAAATTAGCGCAAAGAATACTTAAATTAATTGGAAATGTTTCTCCTTTCCCTGAACCAATAGCAAGTCCCAGGTAGTTGCAGAGGGCTCGGTATGTAAATTTAACAATTGAAATACGAGGGAATTGGATTGAGATTAAATCTTGATGTTGTTTGATATCGTTTTCGGTTATTAACGCTAAGGTTCTCGCTTCTTTACCATCTCTTCCTGCTCTCCCTGCTTCTTGGTAGTATGCTTCTAAATTGGATGGGAATTCATAATGAATCACAAAACGAACGTCTTGTTTGTCAATCCCCATTCCAAATGCGTTTGTTGCAATCATGGTATGTATTTTATTTGACATCCAATCTTGCATCATACTTTTTCGTTGATAACTATCCATTCCTCCGTGGTATACACCAACACTAATTCCTTGTTGAATTAGAGAAGAAGCTAACTCTTTGACCGACTTTCTAGTTTGGCAATAGATGATACCACACATTGTTGGAAAACGATTAAGCCATTTTAGAATGGCATCTTCTTTGTTTTCGATATGATAAACTTCATAACTTACATTCTTTCGCTGAAGATTTCCTTCAAAAATAGATGGGTTTTTTAATTGTAGCTGAGTGCAAATATCTATTTTAACTGCTTCAGTTGCTGTTGCAGTTAATGCTATAAATGGAACTTCTGGATGGTATTTACGTAAATTAGATATTGTTTTATACGGAGGTCTAAAATCATGCCCCCATTCTGAAATGCAATGGGCTTCATCAATAACAATTAAAGAGATATTCATTTGTTTAAATCGATCTATAAAAAGGCGAGATTGAATTCGTTCTGGTGAAGTATACAAAAAATCTAATGCGCCATGTTTGGCATTGTCGAGTGTGATGTCTATTTCGCGATAACTCATAAAACTAGTAATCGCTTTTGCTCTAATTCCTTTAGCTGTTAGAGTGTCTACCTGATCCTGCATTAATGAAATTAAAGGAGATATTACCAAGCACATTCCTTCTCTTGCTATTCCTGGAACTTGAAAGCAAATTGATTTTCCTCCTCCTGTAGGAAGTATTGCTAATGTATCTTTTCCGTAAATTACGGAGTCAATGATATCTTCCTGCATAGCTCTAAATGCATCAAAACCCCAATATTTAGATAGAATTGAGAGTGTTTGTTTCATTCGGATGATCTCTGTTGGCAGTGAAGTAAGAAAAGGGTAGGAGCATTCTTATCACCCAAATCCATGGCTCTTGTGAAATCGGCACAACTAGCCTCTTTTTCGCCTACCTTTATTTTTGCTATAGCACGTGCAACATATACCTTTGATGAGTTATTCGTAATTCCAATGGATTTATCAAAATCTCGAATTGCCTCAGGATATTTCCCTAATTCACTATATACATTTCCGCGTTCAAAATATGCTTCTGGCATACTTTTATTGATTGAAATAGCAGTGTTTAAATCGCTTAATGCTTTTTTGTATTTACCAATCTCTTTGTATGAAAAGCCTCTATTGTAATATGCTGTTGCATATTTTTTATTGATACTCAGTGATTCATTAAAATCATCAATCGCTTCAGCGTAGCGCCCGATGATGTTTTTTACTTCCCCTCTATAATTATATACTTCAGAAGAATTAGGGTTAATCCGTAACATTTTGTTGAAATCGGATATTGCAAAATTATATTCACCTAATAGTAATTGGGTTTTTCCTCGGTTTAATAATGCATCTGCAAAATTGGGGTTGATTTTTAATGCTTTATTAAAGTCTCGGATCGCTTTTTCGTATTGACCATTTGTTACTTTTTCTAGTCCGCTATTTACAAAATCTTCCGGTTTTTGAGCTAATATGCCTCTGGACGATAGAAACATAAAAACCAAAAAAGAATATAGATAGAATGAATTCATTGGGCTACATTTATGTAAATATAATCTATTTAATGCGATTAACTATATTGTGTTAACGATCAATTAACTGTTGAGGTTACTTGATTTATGTTAATTTAGCAAAAAAATCGTATTTATGAGTCATTTTGTATTTGAAAAGTTAGTAAACAATATCAAAGATAATCAATTTTCATTTGATACTAAACATCAATTACAGTGCCTACACAAGATTAAAGCCGGTGGTGATTTTATCTGTGTGACTGCTGATTTAATTTCGATTAGTCAAGCAATCATTGCTGCTTTCATTGAAAAAGAACAAACTCCAGCGGATGATGATGCCCCTCGTTTTTTAATTATGGCTCCCGAAAAAGAGACTGCTTTATTGATTGAAGAAATATGGATGAAATTATCTAGACGTACAGAAATTATCCATACCGTAACACATGAAAAAGGGGATAAAGTAAAGCAACGAAATGCCCTTTTTCAAGGTGCTGATGTTGTGATTGGAACGCCAAAAAGAATGAATGAACTTTATTTTCAAAATGGGATTAACATCAATAAATTAAAGTACTTTTTGATGATTGACGCTGATAAGTGCGTTAGAGCAAGTTCAATTGGGTATATTTCTCGCATGGTAGAAAGTTTTCCAAAATGTCAAAAAATGGTTATTTCTAAAGTAATGGAAAAAAACACGGAGAAAATTTCAGAATTGATTTTATCAAATCCTTTTGTTTTTCAATGAAAATGGATTCATTGTTTCCTTTGTTTTTAGATCTAATATTTTAATTTCTAGTAGAACATTAAATTATAAAACATTTAAATACGTAATAGTTTGAATAAAAAACGGTTACAACTACTTATTATCAGTTTTTTCATTTCTTGGAATGCTTTTGGGTTAGAGTCAGAAACGCATTATTGGTATAACCATGGATATTATACCAAGACAATACATTCCTTACGAACAGAGTTAAAAACTTCCAATTCTCCAGAAAAAAAATCAAGACTTTATTTCGATATCGCATACAGTTATTATGCAATGATATTTGTGGAAGACTACAAAAAGCAACTGGATAGCGCAAACTATTTTGCCTCTAAAAAAAAGAATTTTTCCATCGAAGATAAAGTAGAATATGCCGTCGGTTTGATTCGTTATTATAATTACGAAGTAAAACCACAGGAATCACTTGCGATATATAAAAAGATATATCCAGCATTTCATCGTTTGGACCCGCTGCGTAAATCTAAATTATGGATTAAATTATATCAAAATATTGCTACTACCCGACGGAATTTAGGTGCGAACTATGCACAAATGAATGGGGAATATGATAGCGCCTATCGCTTGATTCAAAAGCATCATCTGGAAAACACCATTTTTGAAGTAGATTATTGTAAATCCAGAGGTAATATGAATTTGGATAAAGTTTCTCCAACTTCCGAAAGAATATATTATCTACAAGCCCTACATTATTTTTCAAGAGCCTCCAAAATACTTAATAATCAGTCTCGCGTAAATTATCCTTTGTTGATTTCTTTTCAGAATGTACAAGGCTTAGTCGCTTATATGCATGGCGATTTTGAAGAATCTAGGAA
>CAMDGH010000008.1 GCA_945897755.1 Chryseobacterium gleum
GGGATTCCAAAATTATTAATCGATTTTTCTGCTTCTATCTTACAATTACTTTTTGGGTTGATCTTACTTTCTTTTTACCATTCATTTTTTATCATTTTTAGTCTTTTCTTATTGTCTGCTCTAATAATTGCGCTTTATCTTACAGGTAAGAAAGCAGTAAATACAGCAATTTTAGAATCAAAATATAAATATAAAGTGGCTTTTTGGTTGGAAGAGTTAGCACGTACCATGCAAACATTCAAATTAGTTGGTCAAAGTGATTTGCCACTCCACCGTACGAACGATTTTGTAGAAGGGTATTTAAAAAGTCGCGAAAGTCATTTCAAAATTTTGATGCGTCAATTTGTACAATTGACAAGTTTCAAGGTGATAATAGCTTTGTGTATGTTGGTCGTAGGAGGTGTTTTGGTAGTTAATAATCAGATGAATATTGGTCAGTTTGTAGCATCTGAAATTATAATTTTATTAATTATAAACTCCGTAGAAAAAATAATTAGTGGTTTGGAAGTCCTCTACGATGTGCTTGCTGCGGTTGATAAAATTGGTCATGTAATGGATATGCCAATTGAGGAGGTGGCTAAATTGAATACGCATAAATTACCTGCAGGACCCTTGGCGGTAGAAATTTCAAAAATGGATTATGCCTACACCCGTAATTCTAAATTTGGATTTTCTGATTTCTCACTTAAAATAGATGCAGGGCAACATACTGCATTAATTGGTTCGGATGGTTCTGGAAAGTCAACACTTTTAAATTTATTAGGGATGGCTTATCCATTAGATGGAGGAAGTATTAGTTTTAATAATATTCCGTCGTCCAATATCGATATGGAGCATTTAAGAACCATTATAAGTGATTATGTGGTGGATCAAGAATTGTTTTCAGGTACCATAGAAGAAAATATCGTCATGGGTAGAAGTGGTATTGCGCTGCAAGATGTTCTTTGGGCTTGCGAAAAAACAGATTTATTAAAGGAAATTAAATCTCTACCAGACGGATTTTCAACGATTATTCTTCCAGATCGACGCGGATTTTCTAAAAGCGTAAGCGAAAAAATCATATTAGCGCGTTGCATTGTAAATAAACCCGGATTGTTATTGATCGATGATCATCAAAAATTTAGTGCAAATTTTTCGCAATCGGAAAACGCAATGCAGGAACTCTTCTTTTCCGAAGATGCTACTTGGACAATTGTTGCTGCGACAAATAATAAAAATTGGTTACCAAATTTTAAACAAATTATTTTACTTGAAAAAGGAAATATTTTATTTCAAGGTAATTATGAAGGATATAAACAATTTATAAATAAATAGAAAAATGCTCAATCTATCCGAAAATAATATTCATGAACGGTTTCATTACGACAAGTTTTCTGCATTTACAAAAGTCTATTTTGTAAAATGGGAAAATTGGTTTAGAAAGGTTTTATTTCTGTTTTTTATAATTGTGGTAATTTTTATGTTTACACCATGGACACAAAACATCAACTCTAAAGGTTATTTAACAACCTTGTATCCCGATCAACGTCCACAAACTGTGCATACAATCATTGCTGGTCGTTTGGAAAAATGGTATGTAAAAGAAGGTGATTTTGTGCACAAAGGGGACACTTTGGTGTATATCAGCGAGGTCAAAAGCGATTATTTTGATCCTTCTTTGGTTGATCGTACTTCGGATCAAGTTGCTTTTAAAAAGAATAAAATAGATTCGTATACAAATAAAGTGGATGCATTAACTCGTCAGAAGGATGCCTTTGCTTCTATCTTGAAGTTGAAATTACAGCAAACTAAAAATAAATACCGTCAATCCAAATTAAAAGTCAAATCCGATAGTATCGACTTTGTGACAATGGCTGCACAGCTAAAAATTGCAGAACGTCAATTTCAACGAACCGAAGATTTGTTTCAAAAAGGCTTGAAAGCAATGAAAGACGTAGAAATAGCGAATGTGAAATTGCAAGAAACTATGGGTAAAACGATTGCCATTGAAAACAAGTTGTTTATTTCCAAAAATGAAATGATGAATGCGAAAATTGAAATCGCAAATATTGAAAATGAATACCTGGAAAAAGTTTCTAAAGTAGAGTCTGAAATGTCATCTGCATTTTCGGACCAGCAAGAAGCTTCGGCAGTGAAAAGTAAGTTGGAAAATCAATTGTCCAATTACATCATTCGTAAGGGTTTTTATTACATTACTGCACCGAACACTGGGTATGTTACTAAATTAATTCGTTCAGGTATCGGTGAAATTTTAAAGGAAGGCGAAGAAATTTTGACGGTAATGCCTGAAAAATATGATTTATCTGTAGAATTTTATGTGGAACCAATGAATTATCCATTAATCAAAAAAGGAGAGCATGTTCGACTTCAGTTCGATGGTTGGCCTGCAGTAGTTTTTGGTGGATGGCCAAATGCTTCTTTCGGAACATTTGGTGGTAAAATATTAGCCATCGACAATTTCAGTAGCTCCAATGGTATGTATCGCGTTTTGGCAATTCCAGAACCGGGAGATAAACCTTGGCCGAAAGGATTACGCGTTGGAGGAGGGGTTAAAACATTTATTTTACTCAACAATGTACCTGTTTGGTATGAAATCTGGAGAAATTTAAATGGATTCCCTCCAGAATTTTACACAGGAAATCCAGCAAATAAAACACTTAACAAAGACAAGAAATGAAACGACTGATTTTTTTCTTTTGTGTATTTTTCAGTAGTACTTGGACTTTATATGCGCAGTCTGAAGTGTTTGATTTTGAGATTTTCAAATTGACTGTTTCCAAATTCCATCCATTGATTCAAAAAGCGAATAATTTAGCTTTGGCAGGTTCAGCCGAACTTCTTAAAGCACAAGGAGGATTTGATCCAACGGTCTCCATGAATGTCAATCAAAAAACAGTTAAAGGTAAAGATTATTATTTCACTTCTAATACCACTTTGAAAGTACCACTTTGGTTTGGCACTAACCTAAAAGCAGGGTATGAAGATAATCGAGGAGTATATGTTGGTGATGATGTAAAAACACCTAGTAGCGGTTTGTGGTATGCAGGTGTGGAAATTCCATTGCTACAAGGTTTATTATACAATGAACGTCAATTTCAGTTGCAGCAAGCGCAAAATTTACAACAGATGAGTGTTGCTGAACGACAATTAGCAGTAAATGATTTATTGTTAGACGCCTTCTCAAGCTATTGGACCTGGACAGAAGCGTACAAAAAATTAATGATCGCCAAAGAAGGGTTTGTATTAGCAGAAGCAAGGTATAAAGCGGCAAAAGAACAAGTTGCTGTTGGCGAAAATCCTCCGATAGATACGGTGGAAGCCTTGATTTTATTAGAAAATAGAACGGTAGAAAATAAAACTGCGCAAACACAATTTCAGAATGCGACATTGTTATTGCAGACATTTTTATGGGGAGAAGACAATCAAATAGTTAGTATTCCATCGAATGTGATACCCCAATTAGCAAATACCAATCTAGAAGTTGGAATTTTAAATCCAAATGAAATTGACTCTTTACCAAGCATACAACTAGTAGCATACAAAGTAGATCAAATGGCATTAGATGTTAAATGGAAAAAAGAACAATTAAAGCCTTCTATAAATGCCAATTATAATTTGTTAAATCAGCCGAGTGGGAATTTGGAACTCAGTCAATTTTCGATGCAGAATTATAAGTTTGGGGTGACTGCTTATGTTCCTTTATTCCTTCGGAAAGAGCGAGGTGGTGTAAAGTTGGCAAAATTAAAAATGGAGAATGCTGGATTAGATTTACTTGCGAAAAAACGAGAATACGATCAGAAAATCAAAAATTTAGCAAATGAAATTGAACTTCAAATTGCAAATATGGTTACTCAAAAAAGAATCGTAGAGCATACTCGAACACTTCGGACAGCCGAGTTAGATAAATTTCAATCCGGTGAAAGTTCGCTATTTATGATCAATTCGAGAGAGCAAACCTATTTGTCGAGCGAAAATAAATTGGTTGAATTAGAAATAAAATTAGAAGTCAGTAAGCTGAAAATGAAATGGTTATTGAATAAATTGTAGTTTTTGATGTATTAAACTAAATTTAACGTGATCTGACGTTTTCGTAAATCAACATCAGTTACTGTTACCTGAACTGAGTCTCCAAAATTATATTGTTTTTTAGTCCGCGTTCCCATTATACAGTAGTTGTCTTGGTCAAAGTAAAAGCGATCTCCAGGTATATCTTGAAGGGTAATCATTCCTTCGCAATGATTCTCTTTTAGTCTTACGAATAGTCCATAGTCGGAAATTCCAGATACTGTTCCTTCAAATGTTTCACCGATATGATCCTGCAAAAATAATGTCTGGAAATACTTTGTAGACTCCCGTTCAGCTTCTACCGCTTTACGTTCCATTCGAGAAATGTGTTTACAGGTTGCGGAAAGTTCGTTCGTATAAAGGTGTTTTTGTTGGGTGAGTTCTTCTAGTAAGATACGATGAACTACTAAATCTGCATACCTTCTAATTGGCGATGTGAAATGTGTATAATGTTTAAATGCGAGACCAAAATGTCCGATGTTAGTTGTTTCATAGCTTGCTTTTGCCATTGAACGAATCGCCATGGTTTGAACAAAAGAATATTCATTTTCAGAGGCAATTTCTAAAAATAATTTATTGATTGATTTTGCAACATCTTCTATTCGATTATAAGAAATTTGATGTCCGAATTTTTCAATGAATAACTTAAAAGTTTCAATTTTTGCTATATCTGGTTTATCATGACAGCGGTATACAAATGGAATTACATCTTTCTTTTTACCTCTATTATCGATAAACAAGGCCACATGCTTATTAGCTAATAACATAAACTCCTCAATTAATTTATGTGCATCTTTTGATGTTTTTGTATATACATCTATTGGATTTCCTTCTTCATTTAATTGAAAACGTACTTCTTCAGATTCTATGTTTAAAGCGCCATTTTTTAAGCGGTCTTTCCGCATTATTTTTGCCAATTTATCTAAGATAAGCACTTCTTGTTTAAAATCTCCGTCATTACCTTCAATGATTTCTTGGGCTTGTTCATACGAAAATCGTCTGTCAGAGTGTATCACAGTTTTTCCAAACCATTCTCCAACAACATCTCCTTGATCCGTCATTTCGAATACTGCAGCAAAACAAAATTTATCTTCGTTTGGCCTTAGAGAACATGCTATATTCGATAATTGTTCTGGAAGCATTGGAATAACTCGGTCAACTAAATAAACAGAGTTCCCTCTTTTAGCGGCTTCTTTGTCTAAGGCAGAATCTTTTTTTACATAATAACTTACATCAGCAATATGAACACCAACTTCGAAATTACCATTCTCTAAACGAAGAAAAGAAAGTGCATCATCGAAATCTTTTGCATCAATAGGGTCAATCGTAAAAGTGGTAATATTTCTAAAATCCCTTCTTGTTTTTATTTCATCTTGATTTAATTCAATGCTAACCCGTTCAGCTTCTTCAATTACTTCTTGAGGAAATTTGAATTCAATACCTTGTCCGCATAAAATTCCTATCATTTCTGTGTCGTTGGTAGATTTTTTCCCAAGCACTTCTGTTACTTCTCCGTAAGGAAATTCCGATGATTTAGGCCATACCGTAATCTTAGCAATCACTTTATCTTGGTCTTTAGCTCCGTTTAATTTCTCCTTTGGTAAAAAGAGTTGAATTCCGTTCTTCACATTATCAGGAAGTAATAAAGCAAAGGTATCACGCATCGAAATAGTGCCAACAAATTGAGTTCTTTCACGATTAATTACATTCAAGACCATACCTTCGCGTCTTCCTTTCCCCAGTTTCGTTAGAGCTACCTTCACAAAATCTCCATTCATAGCTTGATTAAGGTTGTGATTAGCTATAAATACATCTGTTTCTTTTTTCCCAGTCAACAAAAACCCACTGCCTTTGGCAGTAATCTGAATTTCACCTTCTAGAAGTGTTTCCGATTCATCTCTAATAAATACCCCACTTGAGTTTTCTTTTAGGTAACCTACTTTTGTTAGGTCTTTCATCGAAGTATACACTTGCTTGCGCAATTCATTTTCTTTTACGTTCAAAGCAGCACATATGTCTTTATGTGAGTAGGAATGAATTGCATGTGAATCAAAAAACTTTCGAATAGAATGAGTTAGACTATTATTTGAATTTCCTGATTTTTCTTTCGAAAATGGTCTTTTTTTATTTCTTGACATATGCCTTTTATAATAGTGCTAATTTACGATAATTATTGTCTTTATGCTTACCCTATTTATTATAACGGATTGTATACTTCCGTTTCACATCTTCTTTCCATGAATTATTATTTTACATGATGAAAGGCGCTTATAAAAGTTAAAACGATTGACAATTAAAATTGGATATCCCTTTTTAATGATTCGTAGTCATAATCGATTTAAATTCATTACTTAAATCTTACTTTGGTATTTTGACAAAGGACACTAAAAATCAGTTCATTTTAATCTGAAACTTTAACAAAGTATCGGTTTCTATATATTCTATTGTAAAAAAATAGCACTAAATCAAATCACTTATTTTACCTTTACATTAAATTTTTTATTATGAACACTCGCGTAGAAGCTGCATTAAATGACCAAGTAATCAAAGAAAGTTATTCATCTCAATTTTATTTAGCAATGGCCTCATGGTCAGAAACTAAAGGGCTTAATGGGACTGCTAATTTTTTATATACACATTCCGACGAAGAACGGTTTCATATGTTAAAATTGATAAAGTTTATCAATGAACGAGGGGGGAAAGCAATCATACCTTCTGTTGAGTGTCCTCCAGTTGATTTTAATACAATAACAAATGTATTTGAAAATTTACTTAAACATGAATTAATGGTCACTGAAAGCATTAATAATTTAGTTGACATTTGTTTACAAGAAAAAGATTATACCACGCATAATTTTGTTCAATGGTATGTTTCAGAACAATTAGAAGAAGAGGCTTTAGCAAGGGAGTTATTGGATAAGATCCGTTTAATTGGAGGTGATAGTGGAGGCATTTATATTTTTGATAGAGATTTAGAGCAATTTCAAGCAAAAACCAATGGTGGAAAAACACAAAATCAATCGGGTAATTAATAATAAATAAGATTGAATTGGTCTTCATTTTTTTAATTAAAATGATGGTGTATGATGACTTCCCTTATTTACGATTAAAATAGAAATCAAAAAAGAGTAATCTTATCATTCTGTAAATCGATACATTTTATGGTGTAGAATACGCAATTGTATGCCAACTTCGGTTCTGTAAAAAGAATGCTTATCTCCTGATTCTTCGATTGAGTAAAAAGGAGTTAATCCTTTACGAAGGTATATGTCCCAAATAAAGTGTTTTCTTCTCGGATTTTTGGATCCATTGTATACATCCATTCCAATTAATAATGCGAATTCTCCTTTTGCGAGATTTGATTTATCCGAAATAGAGATTGGAATTTTGTAATTGAATTCAGGAGCGAATATTATTCCTACAGATTTAAAAAAGCAGGAAAACGCATTAGATCCTTTACTATAAAAAAGTCTTTTTTGGATTAATATAGAGGTATTAAGCATGATATTTTGAGAAGACAATACGGGTGCATTTCTATCAACATTTTCTTGCTTAATTTGAGAAAAAGTTGCGCCAATATTAGGATATATTCCTCGAAATATTTTTTTAGATTTTGCAAGTGAAATACCGACAGAACTCCATTGGTTTTCATTTTGTTTAATTATCCCAATGGGAATACCTAGATGAGTTCCAAATGTAGAACCGGTATTTTCATAAAATTGAACGAAAGCTACATTGTTAATGAAGGAGCTAATGATGAATAGAATAAGAGAAGTTTTCATAAGACATTGTTTTTTTAATCAACGTATGATATGAGTATAATCGTATATTATTAATAAAAATTTATAGGAAATCGGTCAAGAAAGAGTAAATTTGCGATAGAAAAACAACACTGCTTTTTAAGCGCCCTAATAGCTAGCTTAAATCTAGATTTACACCTACAAAAATAAAACATGAAATTTTCTGATTTTAAAATTACCAAACCTTTATCAAATGCATTGAAAGACCTAGGGTTTGATACACCTACAACCATTCAAGAAAAAGCATTTTCAGTAATTATGTCAGGAAGGGATGTTGTAGGTTTAGCACAAACAGGAACGGGTAAAACATTTGCTTTTTTATTACCCATTTTAAATATATTCAAATATTCAAATCAAGTTGAACCTAGGGTAATCATTCTTGTGCCAACCAGAGAATTAGTTGAACAAATAGTCGATGAAGCTGAAAAGATTTCTAAATACATGAATGTTCGTATCGTTGGAGTATATGGAGGCACAAACATTAATACGCAAAAAGAACTTTTATTTCAGGGCCTAGATATTTTAGTTGCTACGCCTGGAAGGTTATACGATTTAGCATTAAATGGATCATTAAAATTGAAGGGGATTCAGAAAATTGTTATTGATGAAATGGATGAAATGTTAAACCTTGGCTTTAGAGTTCAGTTAAACAACATCTTAGAGCTACTTCCAGAAAGAAGACAAAATCTTTTGTTTTCAGCAACAATGACGGATGATATAGAGGTTTTATTAAATACTTATTTTAATAATCCTCAAAAAATCGAAGCTGCTGCTCATGGTACACCCCTTGAGAACATTCTCCAAAATGCGTATTATGTTCCCAATTTTAATTCAAAAGTAAATCTCATCAACTTTTTATTATCAGACCGTAAATTGTTAACTAAAATTCTTGTTTTCACAAAAAGTAAGCGTATAGCTGATTTATTATTTGAACGTATATGTGAAAATTTTGAAGGAGAGATTGGAATCATTCACTCAAATAAATCTCAAAATTTCCGGTTTAACGCGTTGCACGATTTTGAATCTGGAAAAAACAGAATATTAATTGCTACAGATTTAGTTTCTAGGGGCTTAGATATATCAGATGTGTCTCACGTAATCAATTTTGATATGCCTGATGATACATTAAACTACATTCACCGAATTGGTAGGACTGGTCGAGCGGATAAGCCCGGAACAGCAACTTCTTTCATATCTCCAAATGATCTTTCTTTCCAAAATGAAGTAGAGCTTCTTATGAAACTCGAAATTCCGAGACTCGAAATCCCAGTTGAAGTATTGCTTTCTGAGGAATTGATAGAAATGGAGAAACCTGAATTACCGGGTAAAAATTACCTAGCCAATGTTAAAATAAAAGGTCATGGAGCATTCCATGCAAAAAAGAAAAAGAATACTAAAGTTAATCTTGGCGGGTCTTATAAAAGAGAAATTAAGCTAAAGTATAAAAAACCCAAAACAAGAGGGTCTAAAAAATAATTTTTTTTTAACACTTTACTGTAACTATTTTTTAAATATTTCGTTTAGTTCAATTAAGTCTCTTTAAATTCGATTGACTTTAACTTTTAAGAAAATTAAATGGTTTTTTCTAGCTTAACATTTTTATATTTCTTTTTGCCACTGAATTTGTTATTATACTACATTTCAGGTAATCTTCTATATAGAAATATCTTACTGACTTTATTTTCGTTTGTTTTTTATGCTTGGGGTGAGCCTTTTTGGATTTTACTCTTGCTATTTACTGCCATATTTGATTATGGAAATGGAATTTGGATAGAAAAATTAAAAAACAGAAACAATAGTAAATACATTGTTTTATTTTCAATTATTATAAATTTAGGTTTATTAATAGCATTTAAGTACAGTGGGTTTTTGTATGATAATATATCTTATTTTATTTCACTTCCTTTTGATAGGCCAGAAAATACCTTGCCTATTGGTATTTCATTTTATACATTTCAAACCATATCGTATGTAATAGACGTTCATAGAGGAGAAGTAAAAGCGCAACGAAATCCGATTAATTTTTTATTGTTTGTTAGCTTATATCATCAGCTAGTGGCTGGTCCAATTGTCCGTTACAAAACGATAGCTTCAGAGATTGATGGACGTAGTTTTTGTTGGTCTGATTTTAGCAATGGTATTTCTCGTTTCTCTTTGGGATTATTTAAAAAAGTCATCATCGCAAATAACGCTGCAATATTTGTCGATCGCTATTTGATAGATCAACTCCATATCATTACTGGACAAGAGGCTTGGTTTGGGATTGTTATGTTTTCCGTTCAAATTTATTTTGATTTTTCAGGTTATTCTGACATGGCTATTGGCCTTGGTAAAATGTTTGGTTTTCATTACGATGAGAATTTTAAGAATCCATATGCTGCAAACTCAATAACTGATTTTTGGAGGCGTTGGCATATTTCTTTAGGAAGTTTTTTCAGAGACTATGTTTATATCCCTTTAGGAGGTAATCGTAAGAATGTATATCTTAATCTTATTATTGTATGGGGATTGACCGGTTTCTGGCATGGTGCAAGTTGGAATTACATGCTTTGGGGTCTTTATTTTTGTTTGTTATTGATTATTGAAAAAATATTTTTGCTCAAATTATACGATCGCATGCCACGTTTTGTGAGACATTTTACCACATTGTTTTTTATCATTTGGGGTTGGGCACTTTTTTATTTTGAGGACTTAAGCAAATTAGCCCTATTTACTAGTAAATTATTTTACTTTAGTGAACCGGAATCATTAACATTTCATTCAGATTTAATTCAAAATTTATTTTGGTTTATAATTGTTATTATTATGTGTATACCTTGGAATGAAATCACATTTATTTCTAGAAAATATGACTCTATATCGCAAAAAAGTGTAGTTGTTGGACTCCAAATTATCATACAACTTATTGTATTGATCGTTTGTTCATCTTATTTGTTAGGGAATAGTTATAATCCTTTTCTTTATTTTAGATTTTAATGATGCATAGTAAAAAACATATCGTTCATTTTTCACTGTTTGTGGTATACTTATTAGCTACTATGTTATGTTTTATTTCTTCTAAAAAAGAATTGATATCTGATATTGAAAAACGTCCATTAGCTAAATTACCATCTATTTCAGTCTCGTCTATTTTTGATGGTTCCTTAGCCAAAAACTATGAAGCTTATGTGGATGATCATTTTCCCATGAGAGAAGAATTAATTAACTTAGCATATGAAATTGACTCTTACAAAGGTATTCACGATCATAAAAATGCTAAAATTATTATTCCTTTCAAAAAAAGAGATGTAAAAAAAAATAGGACCAAAAAACAAATTAAAAATGATGAAGCAGCAAATGTGTTAGATGAAAAATATTTAGTCAATGCTGAATCAACAATGTCTAAGGGTTTGTTGGTTATTGGAGGAAGTTGTTATCAAATTTTTGGAGGGGAAAAAAGGTCAGCAGCTTTCTATGCTAAAATGCTTGATAAATACAGAGAAATATTACCTTCAAAGGTTAGATTGTTTAATTGCGTTGTACCTACAGCAGGTTCATTTACTCACACTATTGATTATGATTATCTAAGAAAAAATGAGTATACTAATATTAAACAAATATACAATTTTACAACCAGTTCAATAATAAACATTAATGCAGCAGAGGAAATTTTAAAACATCACAACGAGTATATTTATTTTAACACCGATCATCATTGGACTGGTTTGGGTGCTTATTATGCTTACGTTGCATTCTGTGCGAAAGCAGAAATACTTCCAATTCAATTAAAACAAATGAAGCGAAAAGTGAAACATCATTTTTTAGGCTCATTATATGCCTTAACTAGAGATCCTATCGTTAAAAATAATCCAGATTCGGTTGTGTATTTTGTACCTCCCGTAAAAACAGAATTCATTGAGTATGCCGGAATTAATCAAGGATCTAAAATAAAAGGTGAACTCTTAGCTCGATATGCAACTGGTGTAAATAGTTACGGAGTTTTTCTTGGAGGAGATCATGCAATGGTTCATATAAAAACAAGTCTTAAAAATGGAAAACGGATTTTAGTAGTAAAAAATTCATTTGGAAACCCTTTCGCTACCTATCTTGTAAATAATTACGAGGAAGTGATCGTTATAGATTATAGATATTTTAGAAGAGGTTTATTGTCTGTTGTAAATGAATTCAAAATTAATGATGTACTTTTTTTACACAATGTTTTTTCAGCAAATACTGATTCACACACCAAACGTCAAACCTTAATTTCTGATCCTATTCAAAGTGAAAAAACCAGTGAAAAAACCAGTGTAAAAATTAAATCTGATCCTGCTAAACATGACAGTTTATTTCAAATAAATCCTATTGTTTCGCCCATTGATTCTCTTTAATTTTATTAAAAAGTCATTAGAATTATTATCTAAAAATAGTATCTAATTTAATAAAATGAATAAAAAACCAGTTATATTGCTATTTTGCATGATTACACTTTTAGTGTCAAGTCAAAATAACTATCACTTTAATAATTATACTATAAACAATGGATTATCACAAAGTGTGGTTAATTCTTTAGTTCAAGATAATTCTGGCTCAATATGGATAGGGACTCAAGATGGCTTAAATCGTTTTGATGGACAATCATTCGAAATTTTCACATCTGACAATACTAAAGGCATACAAAGTATAGATTTTCTGTGCTCTATGAAATCTAAAAATGGAGATCTTTGGTTTGGAACATCTAATGGTTTAACTAAATATGATCCTATTTTAGAACGATTTATCACATTTAATTATTCTTCACAATTTGCATTACAGGTCAGAACAATTGTTGAAGATAATGCTGGAAATGTTTGGATTGGAACAATTTCAAATGGCATCTATATTCTTAAAAAGAATGCAAAAAAAATCATAAAAGCATCAATAAATATTCCCTCTGAACGAATTTACAAGATTTCTTTTATTTCATCAACAGAGCTTATTATTAGTACAGAAGATAAAGGAGTTTTTATTCATCATTTTCCAGAAAAAAACACGTATTCTATTGGTCTTAATGGTAAAAAAGGACGTTTTATTCGCTTAAATACAATTCAAAAATTTAATGGTAATGATTGGATTATTGGTTCAAGTCAAGGACTCTATTTGATGAATAAACTCACAAAAAATATTAAACCTTTTCTTACCAAATTAGATCGTAATTTTGGATATTTAGATATTAGCGATATAAGTATTATAAATGTTAATAAGTTCTTATTAACAACTAAATCAAATGGTTTATTTACAATTTTCATTTCATCTAGTGGAATTAATATTCATCATTCTACCCAAGATATTTTTCAGAAACAAGCCCTTTTGTATGATGCTTTAAATACAATGATTAGAGATGAAAACGGAACTTTTTGGATAGGTTCTCAACGTGGTTTGAGTAGTTTTGACCCTTTAAATCAAGGCTTTCTTGGTGTAGGACCAACAGGTGATCTTACAAAGGGTATTCCTACTCCAAGTGTCTGGAGTTTTTCAGAAGATAAGTCAGGAAGATATTTGTTTATCGGTTTAGAAAGCGCTGTCTCTAGAATAGATAAGAAAACCGGCATGTTTATTCCATTTTTCAAACCGAAAGAATTAGATAATAGTTCATTAACTTCTAATATTTTAACGAGTTACGTGATTAGTCCGTCTGATATTCTTGTTGGTGCATCGGATGGTTTATTTTTATTAAATATTTCATCAAAAAATGATTATACGTTCAAAAAAATTAAGTTCAAAAATTTAAATAATCCTTCAAATTACAGTCGTGTATACGATATAGAACATTGGAAAGACTCTCGTTATTTTATTTCTACTAAAGGGGGAGTTCTTTTATTTGATAAGCAGACTAGTAAAGTAACTGTTTTTGAGCACGATGATAGTAATCCATCAATGTCTCTTGGTAAAGGTGTGTGTAGGATGATTTACAAAGATTTGTCTGGTAAAATTTGGTTTAGTTCAAGTAGTGGAGGATTGTATCAATTTTCCGATAAAAAGGAGTTGAAAATTATTCCGTATGAGTTTAATTATCAAATAGCTAAGCTTTCAAAGGAAAATATATCCAACATGGTACAAACGGATGATGAAACTTTTTGGCTAGCTACATTGGGATCGGGTATGATTAAATGGAATTCTAAAATAGGGAAAGGCTCATTAATTAACAAGAAAACAGGCTTACCCAATAATGTAGTTTATGGGATTTTGCAAGAAAGAGATAATTTATGGCTTAGTACAAATAAAGGCTTGGCTAAATACGCTATCTCATCGAAAAAAATAACAAATTTTACAGAAAAAGATGGATTAATGTCTAATGAATTTAATCAAGGGGCTTTTTTAAAGTCCAAAAATGGTCAATTGTATTTTGGGGGTATTTATGGATATAATTATTTTGATCCCCAAAAATTATCAATTAAAGAAGGGGCCATTAATGTTCGACTTACGAAAATAAGGTTTGATAAAAATTGGTTAAAACCAGACCCTTCTTCATTGTTGCCGATTTCGATTTCTTTGACAAAACACATACTATTACCATATAAAAAAAGAAGTATTACCTTAAAATTTATGGCCACAGAGATGAGTAATCCAAGTCTCATCTCATACAAATATATTCTTGAAGGATCTGAAGATGGAGAAGTATTTATTGGATCAACAAATCAAATTCACTTAAATTCCATTCAGCCAGGGGAATATGTTTTGAAAATCTATGCTCGAATAGGGGATGGAAAATGGGGTAATACTCCCTGTAAATTAACTATAATTGTGAAAGCTCCTTATTGGAAAACAATTTGGTTCTGGATTGTTGTGTCAATATTTATTGCAGGTTTGGCCTTATTTTATTTTAAAAATAAAATTAAAATCGAACGTAAACAACAGCTTCGGTTAGAACAAAAAATAACTGAACGAACAAAAGAAATTCGTGAACAAAACATCAAAATAGAAAAACAGAAGCGCACAATTGAAGAAAAGAAAAATCACTTAGAAGAACAAAAATTTTTACTGGAGATAGAAAAAGAAAAAACAGAAAATGTGTTAAAAAATATTTTACCTGTATCTATTTATGAAGAAATAAAAGAAACCGGAAAGGCAAGCGCGAGAGCTTATAGTCGGGTATCTGTATTGTTTACTGATTTTGTAGGTTTTACAAAAATAGCAGAAACGATGAAACCCTCTGAATTAGTTCGCAATTTAGATGTTTATTTTAGAAAATTTGATGAAATAATTGTTCGAAATAATCTTGAAAAAATTAAAACAATTGGTGATGCCTATATGTGTGCTGGGGGTGTTCCAAAAAGAAATAAAACGAATCCAATTGATGCTTGTTTAGCGGCTCTAGAAATCCAATTCGTAACGAAAGAAATGAGTGAATCAGCAGAACAAGCTGGAAAAGCGATCTGGAAGTTGCGCTTAGGTATTAATACGGGAGAAGTTACTGCAGGTGTAATAGGAACAGAAAAACTTGCATATGATATTTGGGGATCAACAGTGAATCAAGCACAGCGTATGGAAATGCTTGGAGAATCTGGTAAAGTAACAATTTCTGGCCATACTTTTAAATTTATTGAACCTTATTTTGATTGTACATTTAGAGGTAAAGTAAAAACTAAAAGCCAGGGTTTAATTGACATGTATACTGTGGATGGTATTAAAGTCGAACTTTCAATTGATGGTTTAGGGGTCTATCCGAATGAGCGTTTTCATGAAATTTTAAATCTTCATACTTATAGTAGTATCAATTATTACCTCGCGGAACACCATATTATGAAATTATTGGAAGAAAAGTTATCTCCAAAATTGCATTACCATAGTTTAATTCACACGAAGGATGTCTGTAAATCCATTGAACGGATTGCTTTGTTGGAGGGAATCACTGATGAAGGACTTTTTTTACTTAAATCTGCAGCTACCTATCACGATGCAGGATTTATTGAAGCTTATGATAACAATGAGCATATAGGAGCTAAAATGGCAGAAAATAGTTTACCCGAATTTGGATATAAAAAAGAACATATTGATCAAATTAAAGATTTAATTTTTGTTACTGCAATTCCTCATAATCCAACAAATAAACTAGAGGAAATTATCTGTGATGCAGATTTAGACTACTTAGGAAGGGATGATTTTCACGAAATTGCGGATAAACTTCGGTTAGAATTAAAAGAATACGGTAAAATTGATAGTGATCGTCAATGGGATGAAATACAAGTTGCTTTTTTAACTAATCATAGGTATTTTACTAAAACAGCAATCGATTCCAGAAAATTCAAGAAAGAACAAAATTTAGAGGATATTAAACAACGTTTAATTAAAAATCAATATGATTAATTTATAAAAATCAATCCTTTAGAGGTGTTTTTTATTTACCCAAAAATAGCACTTAATATTAAGTGCTATTATAAGACCGTTGCAAAAGTTATAAATGGAGGCGGATTAAAAATTTAATATGAAGTTTACTTTTGTAAATGAGGATCTTAAATTTTTGATTCAACGATGGGTTAGGGGTTTTGCAAAGGGTCTTATTATGCCAATAAAATGTAGGCCTAATTTTTTAAATACTTAAGTTCAAAAAAAAATGTGACTATTTTATAGCCACAAATCTTATATATGTTCAAAATTTTTGTTGATTAATTGAACAAACTTGAAATTGTTTTTGTTGGATTTAAAATTAGAATAGGAATATTCGCATCGTTTGTAATTAAATATTCTTCAGGTTTGGTTGATAAACCCGGAATTATGCTATTTCCTATTAAATTCATAATCGCAATCAAGTCTGCGTTTACAGTTTGAGCATATTTCAAAACTTCTTTTTCGAAAGAAGTTGACTTTAAAGTAGTAACATCAAAATTAATATTTCTTTCTTCAAAGAATTTTCTCGCAAACTTTATATTAACAAGGATTTTTCTTTTAAAATAGTCGTCTTTTTCGTCTGGAAGTACGATATGAACATGAGATTTGAAATAGGTTGCAATATTAGCAACGTATCCTAATTTTTGTTTTGTTTCTACATTTAAATCTAGGGGCACTACAATTGAATCGTAGCCGTTTAGACCGATTTTCTTGTCCTGTACTACTACAAATGGAACTAGAGAGCCTGTGATTACCTTCATTGCATTGCTTCCAGCAATTTTTTGCCAACCTGATATGCCGTGTGTACCCATAAATATCAACTCAGCGTGGTGTTCTGACGCAAATTCTCCGATTTCTTCAAAAATGCTACCCACTCTAACAGATGAAACAACTTCTACAGTGGTAGTAATCGAACTTAAAACAGCAGTTAATTTTTGTTCAGCAGCTTCTATTTCCTTCGTTTTGCTTACTAGGTGTAAAACATAAACGCGCGCGTCAACTAATTGTGCAGCTGTTAAAGCATGATCAAGTGCATTATCAGCAACAGGTGTAAAATCATAAGGAACAATAAAAACTTTGTGAATCATAATCGTAAATTTAAATTTAGCAATGCAAATTTACGGATTCCTCTTATTCAAATACTATTAATATGTTAAAAAAAGACATTATATTTTGTTTTAGTTTTGATGCCCGATTTTTTAACCTACGCTTAATGAAATTTGAATATCTTTTATGATTAATTGAATGGTTGTTTTATCATTCCATGTATTGGTATCTATCGTATAAGCAATATCAATTCTTTTTCCAGAATTTACAAGATGGTATAAATCAGCTATTCTAAATCCAATTGCATTAAAAATACATAGACAATCATCTTGTTTTATTCTGAGTTTGATGTGTTCCTCTTTTATAAGTGATGCTTCACACACATGAACGTTTCTACTTACAAAAATGGGTTTCATATTTCCAGGTCCATAGGGTTCCATCTGATCAATTAAGCGCTTTAATTTCGGGATCGTATTAAATGGCTCATTGTGTTCAAATAGGTCAGCAAATGAAATTTCAGCATCGACTTGGATAATTTCATGCTCCATATCAGTTCTTAATAAGTTTGACACAACCGAATCAAATCTTTTTTTTAATAATGGAACATTTTCTAAAGGTAAGGTCATTCCTGCGGCAAATGTATGACCACCAAATTGATCTAATAAATCTTCACATTGGCATAAGGCATGATGAATATCAAAGCCCTTAACGCTTCTTGCTGATCCCGTTGCTTTACCGTTTGATTCGGTAAGTACAATAGTAGGTCTGTAATGCGTTTCGATGAGTCTTGAAGCTACAATACCTACCACACCTTTGTGCCATTTATTTTGAAAAACTAAAGTTGACTTGTATTCTCCAAATAATGGATCATCTGAGATAAGCTGTAATGCTTCTTTTGTGATCTGTGCGTCGAGCTCTTTTCTTTCTTGATTATCTAGGTCAATACTTGTTGCAATTTCTATTAAAAGGGCTTCTTCTGATGAAATCATTAAATCAACTGCTTTTTTTCCAGAATGAATTCTTCCTGCTGCATTAATTCTTGGAGCAATGATAAATACAACATCCGTTAAGAGAAGGGGTAGCTTTTTGCCAGCTATTTTAAGTAATTCAACAATTCCTTTTCGAGGATCCTGATTTAATAAGCGTAATCCATGATAACACAAAATCCGATTTTCACCTGAAAGGGAAACAATGTCTGCACCAATACTTATTGCAACTAAATCTAATTGCTGAAATAATACCGTTGTATCCTTTTTCGTGAATGTTAAATATGCTTGAAGTAACTTAAATCCTACGCCACATCCAGACAATCCTTTAAATGGATAATTACAATCTACTTGTAATGGGTCTAATACGATGCAATTTGGAAGCTCGTTACCTGGTTGATGATGATCACAAATGATAAAATCAATCCCGAGTTTTGATGCATAATCTACTTTTTCAACAGATCTAATACCACAATCTAATGATATTATCAATGTGACTCCATGTTCAAGAGCGGTATCTATCCCTAGCTTACTCACACCATATCCCTCAATATAACGGTCTGGTATATAACACTCTAGTTGATCATAAAATTCTGATAGTACATTCCAACATACTGCAACTGCTGTTGTTCCATCAACATCATAGTCGCCAAAAATCATAATTCGCTCTCTTTTTAAAATGGCTTCTTCAATCCGATTAACAGCTCGGTGCATGTCTTTCATTAAAAAAGGATCATGTAGAAGTGAAATGTCTGGTCTAAAAAAAGCTTTTGCTTCTTCAAAATTTGTTAAGTTCCGTTGAACTAATAATTGAGCAATTATAGGCGGAATAGATAATGATTTTTGAAGGGAATCTATCTTTAATTTTTCCGGTTTTTCAATTAAACTCCAAGATTTAGGCATCTTTTTTTAGATTTTATTCATTTAAATTACAACAAAAGATCAGCGATTACTAATTATTTAATCATTTTTCGGAAATTCAATTGTAAATAAAGTCCCTTTATCGACCTGTGATTCAACTAAAATAGTACCCTTGTATTGTTGAATAATTTGTTTAGACATTGCTAAACCTAAGCCTGTTCCTGATGACTTAGTTGTAAAATAAGGCTCAAAAATCTTTTCTTTTAATTCTTGACTAAACCCTACCCCATTATCTTTTATATGTATCAGGTAACTCAAATTTGTTTCTTCGATTAAAATGTCTATTTTTCCTTTGCGTTCAGCTGGAATCGATTGAAGTGCATTTGTTATTAAATTCGTGAAAACACGTAAGAGTAAATCTTTATCTCCTCGAACAAAGGCAGATTTAATAGAAGGATTTAAAGATAAAACAATACTTGCTTTTTCTTCATCTAAAAATAAGGTTATTGTACTTTCGATGATCATAATTAAATCGATTAATTGTTCTGTTGCCTTTGGTAATTTTGCGAAATGAGAAAACTCATTAGCAATTTTTGCTAGCAAATCAATTTGCGCTATAATGGAACGGGTTATTTTTTGAAGTTTTTCTATCGAAATTGGTTTTTCAGGATCATAGACCCTTTCCAGCTGTTGAAGATTTAGCTTCATTGGAGTCAATGGGTTTTTTATTTCATGCGCAACTTGTTTAGCCATTTCTCTCCAAGCACTTTCTCGTTCACTTTGTGCAAGCTGGCTTGTTTTAAGTGCTAATTCATTCAATTTAGTATTATAGTCATCCACAAGAGCACCAATTTCATCTTTTGCAGAATAAGCGATGGGTTTATTATAAATTCCTAGCTGAACCCTGGAAACACTTTCTTTTAACATACGTAACGGTTTCGTAACCCATGAAGAAATGAATAGTGCAAATAGAACAGATATTGCTAATAATAAAATAGATACATTCATTAATGTTTCTAAAAACTGTTTTAATTGTAATTCAATCCCTTGTTGTTGACCAAAATGCTGTAAATTAATGTATGCTAATAATTCCCCATCATTGTTATAAAAAGGAAGGTAAGCGGATAAAAAAGTCAAAGAACCAATTGTTTCTTCGTGAATAAATTCACTTTTCCTAAATTGATTTAGTTCAATTAAAGCTGTAGGGTTCAATTGCTCACTTATGATACCAATATTAAATAGTTTTGGGCGAGAGGACGCCAATAAAAATCCTTGTTGGTCGTATAAGTTAATATCTGTTTGAAAGATGGAGGCTAAATCCTGTAATGTGACTTCAAGTAAATTGCCGTTTTTAGAAAGAGTTAGCTCTATTTCTGATCCATATTTTTGTTTTATATCTCTTTCAAGAGAATGAATTTTATCTATCATTAACTCATGTGTGTATTCTTTGTATTGATTTGTAACAAAAAAACCGGCACCCAATCCAAAAACGATAAGAGTAACAAAAACCAATCCAAGCAAGACCATTTGAATCCGAATTGCAAAAGAGAGTTCTTTAAATCGAATAAATCTTTCTCGATTTTTTATTGTAATAGGGACTAACAGGAATAATCCAAAAAAACTAAATAAATACGAGCAGGATGTAAACCAATGAAGTGTGCTGGTATTCGGAATTGATAAAACAATTAAGTCATTGTAGTTTTTTCGATGCACATAATGACTATAACCATTTTGATTGTAAAAGCCATCGGAGTAGATCTTCTTACCAAGTATTCCAAAATCTTCAAGTGGATAGGAATATTTTCCATTATGACTTACCAACTTTCCAGTATAATACTTAGCCATTGAATATTTTTCTAATGGTTCGATTACATGAGCTTCTCCTGAAACTAATAAGCGTGGAAATCCTATTTTTTCAGGTATTTTTTTAGATTTTAAAGCACAATAAAGAGATCCAATGGTGTCTTTTGATTGATTAATTATCTCTTGCCGGATAATATAACTGTATTGACTTGTGTAGTCTTTGATGTAAAACATCCGATTGTCAAGTGTTGAAGGCAGACTATGACGATGTATAATTAATTCAAGATTTGATAAATTGTTAGATTGAATGTCTGTATAATTAATTAATGAGGTGTTTTCATTGTTGAACAAATAAAACTCAATTTCATAGCGTTCCCAAAATCCATTAAAAAATTGTTTTTCCATGTTTTCTTTAAACTCTGAAATGCCAAAAACATGATTTTTTTGAATTAAACGTGCAATGTAGTCATCGTTTTGTATGAATTTTGAGAGAGTTTGGTAGGTTTTCTCTGTTTCTAAATCTTGTTCCGAAGCTAGTTTTTTTGCAATTACTTCTCGCTCTCTTTGTTCTTTTTTGGTGTGAAATATTTCTAGGTTTAACGCGATTAAAAATGAAAAAAGAAATAGAAATAAAATTCCTTTTCCATTACTGATATTCGATCTATCTTGGATCGAAAACCAAACAATAATAAAAGTTATGAATGATAATAGTAGAATTAATAAAAATTGTTGATTACCGAAAGTCATGTCAAGTACCATTCCTATAATCGAAATAATCGCCCAAAACCAAAGAATTTGTTTTTTTGAAGTGCCAGTATAAAAGAGTGATTGAATAATCGTTTTTAGGAAGTAATAATAACTATAAAATAAAATCCCCATTGCGAGAAAGCTCATGAAAGAGTAAAAGTTAAGCTCAAATAAGTTGTCAATTTTTAAGGGAATCGTTGAATTTTGTATAAGGACTCTAAAAACTTCACCTAAGAAAAAGGAGAAAAACAAAATCACTATTAAAAAACCGAAGTATATTATTTTATCGTATCTGAATGATTTTAGTTGAATGATTCGATGAATAATAGTAAATACTACCCATACTAAAGTAAAGGTATTTATTATAAATTCCCCGAAATTTGGCGCCCAAAATGCTCCTGTGTAAAGTTCATTTTGAAAAGAAGTTATCCCCGAAATAAAAACAAACCAATGCCATTGAACACTTGAAATACGTGTTAAAATAACGCCAATTATGAGTAACCAAAACCAACGTGTAGAGAGTGTATGACTAAGGCGATAAAAATACAGAAAAAGAAAGCTAAGAAAAATGCAAAATAAGCTTAAAAGAATGTCGCTATGTATTGATGGAATCGATACTGTTGGGTAAATATACCAAGCAAATAAAAACTTTTTGTGGCTAGAATAAATCGGAAATGCATTATCTTTTTCTAAAATAACTGAAGCTTTGCATGGCAGCTTTAAATCGGGATTATAGCTATTTTGCAAGGTGTTATTTTCATAGGGGTATTCTTTTTTTATTAAAAAACTTCCTACTATTACCGTGTTTTTTAAACGGATAGTT
Source organism: Chryseobacterium gleum (assembly GCA_945897755.1). Taxonomy (GTDB): domain Bacteria; phylum Bacteroidota; class Bacteroidia; order Flavobacteriales_D; family Crocinitomicaceae; genus CANHVK01. Next base: position 22,476 of record CAMDGH010000008.1, read on the forward strand.
TTAGCATAGTACCACCCATTTTGTAAATGTATGATTCCCTCTGATGGAAAATGAAGGTCTGAAAACCGAGAAACGGGTAATTGATTTGTATTCCAAAACAACAATGAATCATTCCGGAAAATGTGAAGGTAAAAATTACTCTCATCTAATTCTGCACGATTATGAATGGAGATATTTTCAAACTTTAAGGTTTTCTTTTTATGGTTTAAAAAATCATCTAGTTTAGATGTTTTCTCTCTAAATTTTTCTTGATATGTCTTTATTTCTGATGTGAAATCGGTTCTAAAGATGTAATTATTGTATCCTAAGAAAATTAAAAACGATAAAATTACACCTAATCCATACCTATATTTTACTATAAAATGCATAATAATACGTTAAATAATAATGCGATCTATGTGCTGTTCACCAAATGCATATGGAATATACGATAAAGATGTTATTTCTTTTGTGATGATAACACTCCCTTTTTTCCCAAGGGAAATGGAACCATGTGTTTTGGATATTCCCATTGCATATGCCGCGTTTATGGTTAATGCATTAATTACTTCATTGGGGGTCATTTTCATTTTTATACAAGCTAATGAAAAAACAACACCTAAATTTCCGGTAGGTGTTGTGCCAGGATTGAAGTCACTTGCTAACGCTACTGGAACATCATTTTCCATAAGCTTTCTTGCATTTGCATATGGTATGGAAATAAAGTGTGAACAACTAGGGAGTAGCGTCGGCATGCAATTACTATCTTTTAAAGCAAGGATATCTTCCATCGATAATTCTTCTAAATGGTCTACTGATAAAGCTCCTAGTTCAACTGCTTTTGTAATTCCGCCCATTACTGAAAATTGATTGACATGTACTTTTGGAATTAAGCCATGCGCAATACCAATTTTCAATATTTCTTCCATTTCATCGATAGAAAAATAATTTCGTTCGCAAAATACATCGATGTAATCGGCTAATTTTTCAGCAGCTATTTTTGGAATCATTTGCTGTGTAATTAAATCAATATACCCACGATGATCTTCCTTGAATTCACTAGGGTACGCGTGAGCACCCAAAAAAGTAGCTTTTATAGTGAGGGGTAAATTTTCTTTTAAACGCTTAATTACCCTCAACATCTTTAGTTCTGAATCTAATGTCAGCCCATATCCAGATTTTATTTCTATCGCGCCTGTGCCTGTTGCTATTACGCTTAAGATACGTTTGTGTGCTTGTGTGTATAATTCATCTTCTGACATCTCAGCCAATCGTTTAGCAGAATTTAAAATCCCTCCTCCTTTTAAAGCGATTTCTTCATAAGTAAAACCTTTAATACGATCAATAAATTCTTCTTCTCTGCTTTTTGCAAATACAATATGAGTGTGAGGGTCGCAAAAGGCAGGAAGTACAAATTTACCTTCTGCATCAATTACCTCGAGATTTCTCCAATCGGTAATACCGCCCCAATCATCCATAGAACCATAATCGACAATGATACCATCTTCAATTGCCAAGTAAGCATTTTTTAGTATTGGTAAATTATCCATAGAGCGTCCCTTAATCATAGGAAGAAGGTCTTCACCATATTGCACTAAGCCTTTGATGTTTTTAATGATTATATTACTCATAGATGTTTTTTTTGCCTTTTTGCCTTTTGACAACGTAGTAGTTTTGTCTTTTATGTTTTCAATTAAAATTGATTATACCTGACGAATTTAAGGTAAAAAGGTGAAATATTACCAAATTTACATTTCCCCATACTTTTCTTGCTTATTTTTACTTAAAAAATTTAATTTATGGCCTTAATAAAAACATGTAGGGGTTTTTCTCCTCAATTTGGTGAAAATAATTATTTTAGTGAAAACGCAACGATTGTCGGTGATGTTATCATGGGAGATAATTGCTCTGTTTGGTTTAACGCTGTAGTTAGGGGTGACGTCAATTCAATTCGGATGGGAAATAATGTCAATGTGCAAGACGGAGCGGTAATTCATTGTACTTATGAAAAAACTAAAACAATTCTTGGAAATAATGTTTCTATAGGACATAATGCCTTAGTGCATGGATGTTCGGTTGAGGATAATGTGTTAATTGGAATGGGTGCTATTGTGATGGATAATTGCTATATAGAATCAAATTGCATTATTGCTGCAGGTGCTGTTTTATTAGAGGGAACCAGAGTGCCTTCTTGGACTATTTATGCTGGTGTACCGGCTAAAAAAGTGAAAACCCTTTCACCTGAGTTATTTAAGGGTGAAGTGGAAAGAATAGCAACAAATTATATAAAATATGCTTCTTGGTTCAAAGAAGATGAAAAAGAATAATGCCAGGAACTCATTTTTTCAAATACGTATATTGTCATCCGATTTATCTAATTGATAAAACTGTTTTTATTAATAGTGGGTCTAATATTGAAAAAGATTGAAAATAGCTCGGGACAATTTATGAAGTTAGTATGTCTATATAGAAAACGTATCTATAAAGACATCAAATGGATTTTAGAAAATTGACCTTGTGTATTGATTTTATTAAAGACGAGGAAACAGGTAATGCGAATGAGTTTGCATTAAAAATGGGTTTTAAGAATAGGGAATTATACAATTATTTGCTCACCCTTAAATCCGTTTTTAATGCCCCAATCGTATTTTGCAAGAAAAGAAATTCATATGTTTTTTTAGAGCAGGGACATTTGCAATTAATTTGGAAACCGCAATAATAAAATAGCTCTCTGAATTCCATTAATTAATTAAATTTGACATTCATTTCATAACTATGGATATTAAAATTTTAAAATATATTATTGAGTTAATTAAAGAAGAAAAAACAGGTTCTCCAAAAGAACTTAGTCAGGCAGTAAAGCTTTCAGAACGGATGATGTATAATTATTTAAAACTGATACGAGAAGAATTAATGGCTCCCGTAAAATTTGATCGATCTAAAAATTCGTATTGTTTTTGTCAACCAGGCTTAATAAATTGGGAATGGCAAAAAAACGAACTTAAAACTTAGAAGTAAATGGATCGAATTTAGAGAGGCTTTCTACCTCTTTAATGCTATTCTGTTCTACACGAAACACACGCTGTGGAAATTTCTCAACCAAAGACATGTCATGTGTGGCCATTAATACTGCTGTTTTTTGTTCTTTTGAAATTTGAATTAAAACACGCATTATTTCTTCCGAAGTTTCAGGGTCTAAGTTTCCGGTAGGCTCATCAGCTAAAATTAATGCAGGCTTATTTAATAGGGCGCGCGCAATAGTGATTCTTTGTTGTTCCCCTCCCGACAATGCATAAGGCATTTCATTTAATTTCTTTTCTAAACCTACAATACTCAAAACTTCTTCAATCCGATTGTTTATTTCTACTTCATTTCTCCACTCTGTAGCACGTAAAACAAATCTTAAATTTTCTTTAACGGAACGATCTGTTAATAATTGAAAATCTTGAAATACAATTCCAATTTTACGTCGAAGCCAAGGAATGTCTTTCCGTTTTAGTTTTGATAAGTCATATCCGACGATGGTCGCTTCACCATGCGTGAGGGAAAGCTCTCCGTAAATTAATTTTAAGATAGTACTCTTTCCACTTCCTGTTTTTCCAATTAAATAAATAATTTCGTTTTCATTCAATGAAAAATCGAGGGCTTCGATAACCATCTTTTTATTTTGATAGATGGAACAATTTTTTATTGATATAATTTGACTCACTTTTTAAATGCTTTGGTGTAAAATTCATCTTTTTTTTTCGATGAACTAGACCCTTATTAGAATAATCTTAACAAAATTACGTTTAAAACTTTTATACAAATGAATTCAAATAGCCTGTAACGCTTTTAATTTTACCTAATTTAAAACAGATTAACATGCTAAAATATTTGCTGCTTATTTCTACTTGTTTCCCTCTTGTCTTTTTATATTCTCAGATGAGTGCTAAGTACACAAATGAATACGTAATATATGACCGAGCTATAGAACTATTCGAAAAGGAACAATTTAGTGCCGCTCGAAATGAATTTAGAGCCTATTTAAATCTCTCTGGTCAAAAAAATGATCCAACATACATTAAAGCATCTTATTATGAAGCTATTTCTGGATTAGAATTACAACACAATGATGCTGTATCAATGGTGGAGAAGTTCATTCAGAATTACCCTGAAAATATATACAATAATTCTATATACAATAAGTTAGGCTTGTATTATTATGCTAAAAAAGATTGGAAAGAAGTGATAAAATGGTTTAAGAAAATTAAAACAATTCAACAAGACCAAAAAGATGAGTATTATTTTAAGTTAGGATATGCTTATTTTCAATTGAAAAAAATAACAGATGCCCGTAAAATGTTTTTTGAAGTCCGAAAAAGTACGAGTCAATATGGTGCGCCAGCCCTATACTATTATTCTCATATTGCGTATCAAGAAAAACAATATCAAACTGCTTTAGACGGGTTTACAAAACTACTATCAGATAAGAAATTCAGTACGATGGTCCCATATTACATCTGTCAAATTTATTATTACCAACAGAAATATGACGAAGTAGCTGAATTTGCTAAAACATTAACCGACAGTACAAGTAAGGCTAATCAACGACAGGTTCAACAAATAATTGGAGATTCTTATTATAAAATTGGCAAATTTAAAGAGGCCGTTACTTTTTTAGAAAAGTCGTCAAAAAATCAAAAATTAACCCGAGAAGAAGAATTCCAACTCGCTTATTCTTTTTATAAAAGTGCTAATTACGACAAGGCCATTAAATTATTTGACCGTATAAAATCACCTGTTGATAAAGAAGGACACACAGCCTTATATCATATTGGAGAATGTTACTTAAAAAAAGGGGATGAATTAGCAGCCCGAAAAGCATTTGAAATTGCATCTATTTATGATGTGCTCCCTCAAATTCAAGAAGATGCCTTATACAATTTTGCTGTATTGTCTTACAAATTAGACATTAATCCGTATAATGAAGCATTAAGAGCGCTATCATTATACATTCAAAAATATCCAAATTCCCCTCGGAAAAATGATGCGGTTGAGTGTTTAATCAATGTGTACATGCAAACAAATAATTATGAATCTGCATTGAAATCGTTGGATAAATTTGCTAAATTAGACATAAAACTAGGCACGGCTTATCAAATTATTTCATTTAACCGGGGAGTTGAACTTTTTCTGAAAGGAAACTACTATAAAGCCGTAGATGCCTTTGAGTTGGTTGATAAACATCCTGTTAATCTCGAGTTTTCTGCTAAAGCTAAATACTGGGTCGCGGAGTCATACCTGTTGTCAAACAATTATTCCAAAGCAATTACAGCATACAAAAACTTCTTGGATTTCCATAATGTGTATTTACCTGAATTGAGAGCTGACGCATATTATAATTTGGGCTATGCACACTTAAATAAATCAGCGTACCCTTCTGTAATAGAATCGTTTAAAATGTATTTGCAAGAAGCAAAACTGATTGGGTCTAAAGAGAAAAAATTGGATGCAACCATGAGGCTTGCAGACACTTATTTTCTTACAAAATCGAATGATTTAGCTATTCGTTATTATCAAGAAGCAATTAAATTAAATGAGGGTTCACAAGATCAAGCTTTGTTTTTCATTGCTAAAACCTATGGCTATAAACAAGATTTTGAAAATAAAGCCCTTTCATTGGAGTCTATTTTAATAAATTATCCTGCGAGTAAGTATAAATTAAATACCCTCTTTGAATTAGGGTTAACTTACCGTTTATTGAAAAGCGATGATAAAGCTTTTCAAAAATTTGATAAAATCTGTTTAGATTACCCTGAATCATCACTCGTAAAAGACGCATTGATTGAAATGGCAGATATTTACATGAAGAAAGAGGAGTTTACGCTTTCTGAAATTAACTACAAAAAAGTGCTGGAAAAATATAGCGCTGATCGTTTGGCATGTGCAAATGCAGTGAAGGGTTTGGTGAATTTATATAAGACACTTCTTCAGCCTGAAAGGGTAGAGGAGGTTATTAATCAGTACGATTGTGCTGAATTTTCAAAAGATGAGCAGGAAGAAATTTATTATAATACCGCTTTAGATCCTTATCTGGATAGTGCTTTTGCTAAAGCTTTACCCATGTTTGAAAAATACTTAACTAAATTTCCAAAAGGAAAATACCATATTGAATTAAAATCCTATTTGGCAAATACCTTAATTCAGCTGAAACAAGAGGATTCTGCTGTTAAAATTTACAGGCAAATTCTAGACGAACCAACTACTGATTTTTCTGAATTAGCTGCAATTAGAGTTTCTCGTTATTTCTACAATTCAAAAAAATACGAAGAAGCTCTAATTTATTACACAAAATTAGAGAATATTACTACGAAACCCGATGTAATAAAAAATACGACGCTGGGTTTAATGAGATGCCATTTTATTCTTGAGCATTGGAGTAACGCTGCAAGTTATGCAGCAAAGGTTTTAGCAGCTTCTCCACTTACTAGTAGTGTTCAATTGGAAGCTGAGTTTGCACATGGAATTTCTTCCTACCATACCTCAAAATATCCTGAATCAAAGCGATCATTGGCTTGGGTTATTTTAAATACGACCAAAGAATTTGCTGCAGAAGCTCGTTTTTCAATTGCCGATATTGCCTTTTTGGAAAAGGATTTGGCTAAAGCAAACGAAGAGATTCAAGGGCTAATGAAGATGAAGCCATCTTACGACTTCTGGATCGCAAAAGCAATCTTACTTCAATCTAAGATTCATGTTGAGAAATTTGACTTAATTCAAGCAGAACAATCAATTAATACGGTGCTTGAAAATTATCCTAACCAAGATGACGGTATCATCAAAGAGGCAGTTCATGCTAAAGAGGAATTGTTAAAATTGAAAAACCCACCACTTGTTGAAAAAGTGATTGAAGTTCTTCCTGAGGAAATTGAAATAGATGAAAATCAAGAAAATGAGATCGAAGATACGTTGATTGAAATTGAATCTAATAATGAACAAGAGGAAATTGAAGGTCAACAACAAGAAGAAATTAAAGAATAATTGAACTTAATTAAAACCCCTATGAATCGTATATTTATATTTATTTATTTCAGTTTTACACTCTCAATGGTCTTTTCTCAAAAAGAAGAGGATGTAGCTGAAATGGTTACTACTGCTAAAAGAGAGGTCGAACAAACTATTCGTATTACGAATACTCCTTCCATTATTGATACAACCATTGTATACAAAATCATTGAATATCCTTTACTAGACATAAAATATGCTACAAAAATCACGTTAGAACCGATTCAAGCTGCTAATATAAGATTGAACGATAGTAAGTTAGTGAAATTGTATCATGGTTATATTAAAGCGGGCTTGGGCTCATATATAATGCCTTTAGGTGAACTATATTACAATAATACGAGGTCACGCAAGTATAGCTATGGAATAAATTTAAAACACATAAGCGCTTTTGGTGATTTGTCTCGAAAAGAAGTTCCTTCACTAAAGCTTCCTACTGAATTTATTAATTCTTCTTTTTCTGCATTTGGTGGGATTACACAACTCACTTATGCGCTTAAAGGAAATGCTTATTTCTCTAATTATGCTATTAATCGATATGGTTCTAATTCTAATGTTTCAATTATAAAAAGTGATTTAATTGAACAACGTTACAAAGAAGCTGGAGCTAGCGTTGAATTTTTATCAAGTAAAATGGACAGTTTAAAATTAAATTATCTTTTGAATCTTTCTGTATACAATCGGAACGACAATAAAGATAATCTATTAAATTACTGGGGGAATGAAAACAATATTGCATCACATAATTCATTTTGGTATAGAAAAGGAAAAGAAATGTTTGCTTCAGATGTATCTGTTCAGTATAATTCGTTTAAATCGGATACGCTTTTATCGAATACAATTTTTACACTCAAACCTTCCATTACTACTTTCGCTAAAAGCAATCGTTTAAAAGCTCAGATTGGAATGGATATCAATGCTGTATTTGCTGAAAAAACAAGTTTTGCTATTTATCCAATCGCCGAATTAAAGTGTGCTTTTTTTGATAATTTATTTATTCCGTATCTAGGTCTTACTGGTGGTTTAAAGCAGCAAACATTTAAGTCGTTATCTACACAAAATCCCTTCATTCAATCTAATCCTGATTTAAGGAATGAAAGTACACCGTATAAACTTTTCCTAGGTATTAGAGGTATATTATCAAAACACATGGAGTTTAATTTTGTAACTCATTTTTCTGAAATTAGAAATAAGGCCTTATTTATTAGTGATTCTTCTAAGGCATTTAAAAGTAGAAATCAATTCTTAGTAATTTATGATACACTGAAAGTATTTTCAGCAGAGGCCTCTTTATCTTATCAATTAGTAGAAAAATTGAAGTTGGATGGTATCGTTCGGTTTTTTAATTACGAATTAAATAATAATGCGCGTGCTTGGAATTTGCCACAATATCAGATAATTTTTAGAGGTAATTATGCAGTGAATGATAAATTAAAGTTGAATTTGGATTTCAACGGAGAAGGCGGAAGAAAATCACTTGTAGTTGATTCTACCGCAGGTGTTAAAAAAGAAGATAATCAATACGTAAAAGAGTTGGGTTTCATTTTAGACATAAATCTAGGGATTGAATATAAATACACCAAACGAATCTCTGCTTTTTTACAATTCAACAATATTGCTTCTCAACAGTATTACCGCTGGTCTGATTACCCTGTTTTAGGGCTTCAAGTAATGGGAGGAGTTACGTTTAAATTTTAAAATTTTTACAATTCGATACTAAGTCAATGCTAGGATTTCATATCCCTGTCAATCATAGTTTGTGTGAAAAAGCAATTAATTTGTCGCAAAAATTCTCCCACGAATTTTCATTTTTTTCTTTTTGAATTTCAAGGGATAAAGCTTCTTTCATTTCTTCTTCGAAATAGATTTTAATTGAGGCAGCAATATCCGTAGATGTAGGTGTTTCAACAATTAATCCGGTTTTTAAATGTTGAATGGTTTCCTTTAACCCTCCTACATTTGTTGCAATTATAGGAAGGTTATAGTGATGGGCGATTGAAGTTATACCTGATTGTGTCGCTGATTTGTAGGGCAATATACATACATCAGCAGCTGAAAAATAAACTGAAACTGAATCATCAGCAATGTATTTTGTGAATAAATGAATCCTGTTTTTGGCTGTTGAATCATTTATTTTTTTCTCATACGTTTCAAAATTACCATATATTTCTCCAGCAATTAAAAGTTGATAGCTATCATCAAGCATGTCCATTGCTTCAATTAACAAATCGAGCCCTTTATATGCTCTTATAAAACCGAAAAACAATAGCGTCTTTTTTTCACTTGCTATTCTAAGTTCTTTTTTTGCTTTTAATGGATCTATTTGTTCTGGGAAATGTGAGTATACAGGGTGATTTAAACGAAGATATACAGCATCTGGCTTTATGGATAACAAATCTTTTAGTACAGCGTCAGACATCACTATAAAGCCATCGTTATTATTTAAAAAGTAACGATTACAAAAACCATCAAAAAAACGTTTTTCATGCGGTTTTACGTTGTCTAAAATACTAATCCGTTTTGATTTTTTAAAAAGTGCTTTACAAACGTATCCCAACGAAGGTCCAAAAAATGTCATCCAGTATTTTGTGATGATAATATCGGGATTAAATTTCTTTATTTTTCGAGCTGTGTTGATGTAGCTAATTGGGTTTATTGAATCTAATACCTGTTCTGTTGGTATTTCATCTGCTTTGTCATCTGATGTCACATATTGTGTTTCTCCTGGAAATAAAAGCGATGGATACTGACGTTTAAACGTATATGCTTTTACCGTATGGTTTTTTTCAAGTGACCTGTACAGTAAGGCGTTAAACTGAGCTATACCGCCTCTAAATGGGAAAAAAGTAGATAAAAAAGCAATTTTCATAATTATGATTAAACTAATTCCTTAATTGCTTTCATAAAATCGGCGGGTTGTATGGAATGCATACACGACTCACCTTTAATACAGGTATTTCCATAAAAACAGACACAGGGTACGTGAGGCTCTACCAATTTTCCCCTGTCGTATAATTCAAATTCATGTTTATTAAATATGGTATTGCATAGGACCAACTTCTTTTTCAACGCAGTGGCGATGTGCATCATCATAGAAACTTGCGTGACGATGATTTCACAACCATTACTTATTGCTATAAATTCTTCTAATGAATAATGACCTGGATAATAGGTTGATGTCATTGAAGACATACGCTGGTTTTTTTCGTGTTCTAGTTCACCCCCTAGAAATACGGGATAAAAACCATCTTTTTGTAATAAATCAGCTAACTCCATCCATGACCTATCTGACCATAAGCGTGTATTCCATCTTGGACCGCAACCAGTATTAAGTCCCACGATTAATTTCCCCTTTGCCTTATCAGATAGGGTTTCTTTCCATTTTTTTGCTAATGAATCGTTTAACGCTATTAAATAGTCCTCTTTCTGAAATTTAAAATGGCAAATTTCAAATATTTCTTCTAGGTATGATTTCGTGTTTTTGACGGAAAGTTCATCAAAAAAACCAGTCATTAATTTGTGTTCTGCAGCAGGAGTTGCTGGTGCTATGTGATTATTTTTCCATGTATACCCATACTTTGTATTCGCACATACATTTTCTAATAACATACATGCTTCCATGTCTTTGTCTAAATTTACCGCAATGTCGAATGTACTGTGTTGAATGGTGAAAACGGAAGTGAATTCCCATTTGCAAATAACATCAATTTGATCAGAAGGTAAAATTGCAGGACTTAATGTAATCCAAGTAATATGAACTCCTGGGTATGATTTCCTAAACTTTTCAACTAATGGTGTAGTTCTTATTACATCACCCAATGCACCTAATTTAATTATTAAAATACGTGTTTTAATCGGTTCATAATAAGAACAAGATACGCACAAAGTGTTTTCTTTTTTGTTTGGCAAACAAGGGATATTCGTTCTGAAGTGCCTACAATCGTACTTTACTTCTGTTAAATTCATGGTTGTTTTGATTTCATGATTCTTTTCCAAAGATAAACGTTTTATTAAAAGTCTTAATTGTTTTTTATAAAGCTTTATTTGGGTTTATTCTTTGTTGTAATTATACTAAACTAAAGTAAAATTTAAATCGTTTTTTCTCTATTTTCTTCAATAGTCTCAATTTTTTTAACCGAATTAATAATCAAACGTAGTGATTGATCATAAGAAAAATAGCTCCATACCCAATTAAAAAGCGTCTGAAGTTTATTTTTAGTCCCGACTAATGACATAAGATGAACAAACATCCAGATGCACCATGCAAAAAAACCGCTAAATTTCATCGTAGGAAATTCAACTACGGCTAAATTTCTACCGATTGTTGCCATTGATCCTAAATCGCTATACGTAAATTCTTTCCATTCTTTTTTTGTTTTAGCACTTATATTTTTCCCTAATAAACGCGCTTGTTGAATGGCCACTTGAGCTACTTGTGGATGGCCAGCTGGATAAGAAGTGCCTTCAGACATGGAAGCAATGTCACCAAGAGCAAATACATTCGTATATGATTCTACTTGATTGTAACGATTTACTTTTATTCTATTTGAGGGTAAAATTAATTCTGGTTCAATCCCTTTTATTGAATTTCCGATTACTCCTGCAGCCCAAATTACAGTTGATGTCTCTATTTGTTCCCCATTATTAAGTATTACCGAATTTCCATCGTAAGATGCAACTCGAGTTCCTGTTAAAACCTTAACATTTAGGTTTTTTAAATAAAGTGTTGCTTTCGAGGATGCATGGTCTTTCATGGCATTTAATACCCTGGGCGAACTTTCAATAAGGTAAATATCCATTTCCTCAAAATTAATTTCAGGATAGTCTTTCGGTAAAATATACCTTCTCATGTCTGCTAAGGAACCAGCTACTTCAACGCCTGTTGGCCCTCCTCCTACGATTACAATCGTTAAGTGTTTCTTTTTTATCTTTATATTACTTGTTTGGACTGCTTTTTCTAGTGTTGTAAAAAGTGTGTTTCGAATATTTAATGCTTCTCCAGTTGATTTTAGAGGAAGGCAATGTTGAGAAAGTTGTACATTTTCATAAAAATTTGTAGTCGTGCCAATTGCGATTACAAGTTTGTCGTAGGGTATGATTCCGATATCGGTATATACCTCTTGATTAGCTGTATCTATACCTGCTACTTGCGTTACTCTTAAGTGAAAGTTTTTTCGATTTTGAAATAATTTACGGAAAGGAAATGAAATCGCACTAGGCTCTAATCCTGCAGTTGCAACTTGATAAAAAAGTGGCTGAAATTGATGAAAATTCTGTTTGTCTAATAAAATAACTTGAAATTTTTTATCGGATATTTTTTTTGCAAATTCTATTCCTGCAAATCCTCCACCTATAACTACAATTCGCTCAAGTTCTGTTTTTGGAATATTAGCTACCATATTTAATTTTAAGCTAAAATTAATAAACCTAATTGACTTTTTATAAATTGCGCTATCTTTTCGTTAATTTTTATCTAATCAAGTTTTTGATTAATTTCGTTACCTAAATACAGTATGATGCATACAGTTTTAAGTGTTAATATAAATAAAATAGCAACAATTCGAAATGCAAGAGGCGGAAGTATGCCAAATGTGGTTCAGGTTGCAATTGATTGTGTACGATTTGGCGCTCAGGGAATAACGGTTCACCCAAGGCCTGACGAACGTCATATTACTTTGAAGGATACCTTTGATCTAGCAGCTGTAATTTCTGACGATTTTAACATCGAAGGTTACCCTGATGATCGTTTTATAGAAATGATAAAGGCAATCAAGCCAAAGCAAGCAACTTTAGTGCCCGATCCTCCAAACACACTTACTTCTGATGCAGGGTGGGATACAATAAGTGATTATAATAAACTTAAAGAAATAGTTAAAACTATCAAAAGCTTAGGCGTTACTACTGTTTTATTTATTGACACTGAACTTCTTAAAATTGAGTATGCCGCTAAAATAGGAGCAGATAGGATCGAATTATATACTGGTCCTTACGCATCTCAATTTGAAATAGACAAAGAAATGGCTATTGCTCCATACATTACCGCAGCTAATTTAGCTCATAAGTTAGGTATGGGTATCAATGCAGGCCATGATTTAAATCTTGAAAATTTAGCTTATTTCAAACAAAATATCCCTCATTTAGCAGAAGTTTCGATCGGTCATGCACTAATCTCCGATGCATTGTATTTTGGATTAGAGAATACGATTCAGCGCTATTTATATCAGTTAAACCAACATTAAATAATAACCACATGAAATTTAACACAAAAGTAATTCACGCAGGAGTTCACCCAGACGAAGCTACTGGAGCAATTATGACTCCAATTTATCAAACATCAACCTATGTCCAAGATGGTGTTGGAAATCATAAAGGGTATGAGTATTCAAGAACGCTAAATCCGACGCGTCATGCGCTCGAAAAAAACATGGCTGCAATTGAAAACGGCAAATTTGGAGCTTGTTTTGGATCTGGATTAGCGGCAATAGATTGTATTATCAAAATGCTTAATCCTGGTGATGAGGTTATTTCTACCAACGACTTATATGGGGGGAGCTACCGTTTGTTCAATACGATATTCGCTAAATATGGCATTGTATTTCATTATGTAGATATGTCAGATACGCGGGAAATTGAACGATTTGTAAATCAAAATACTAAATTGATCTGGGTTGAAACACCAACCAATCCAATGATGAATATTGTTGATATTGAAGCTGTTGCTTCTATTTCAAAAAAAGCAAATGCAATGCTTGCGGTTGATAATACTTTTGCTACTCCATATTTACAAAACCCGCTAGATCTTGGTGCTGACATTGTCATGCATTCTGCTACAAAATACCTAGGTGGTCATTCTGATGTGGTAATGGGAGTTCTCGTTACTGCTAATCAAGAAATTGCCGATGAAATGTATCGGATACAAAATTCTACAGGAGCTGTAACTGCACCAATGGACTCTTTTTTAGTTTTGAGGGGTATTAAAACGTTACACTTGCGTGTACAACGTCATTGTGAAAATGGGGAAAAGATTGCTTATTTCTTAGCTTCTCATCCGAAAGTAGATAAGGTGTATTGGCCAGGATTTGAAACGCATCCAAATCACCACATTGCTAAGAAACAAATGAGGGGGTTTGGCGGAATGATTTCTTTTACTTTGAAAGGAAATAGGATCGAAGATGCTCATGCATTTGTGAAAAAAGTTACTGTGTTTGCTTTGGCTGAATCCCTGGGTGGTGTAGAGTCGTTAATAGGACATCCTGCTACGATGACTCATGCCTCAATCCCAAAAGAAGTAAGGGAAAAATCTGGTGTAATTGATTCATTAATTAGATTAAGTGTTGGTGTAGAAGATGTTGAAGACCTGATAGTTGATTTAAGTCAAGCATTTAACTAAAACGATAATTATAGTTATGTTTTGTTTTAAATAATTGGTGTTTAAATTTAGGTTTTAAAGGGTCTTTAATAAAACCATTTTCCTTTAAATGAATCGTAAAAGTTGATACCGATTTTCAATTCATTCCGATATTTAAACTGGGATGAAGTTGCGCTTATGGTATAAATACCGATTTTAAATAGTTGTTTTTTAATTTTTATTCTTCGTTCTATTCCAAAAAAGATTTCCATTTGTATAAAGTTTGATTTAGGAATACTAAGAAATCCAGACCCAATACTTTCTTCTAGTTTTAATCGGTTTAGTAACCATATTTTATTCAAAAAGAAGCCGTTAAAATGATGTATGGCGTTCAGTTGTATAAAACGATTTGTAGTGCTTAATATGGTATCTATCAGCTGTAATGTATTTGTTGGATTTGAGAAAAATCCTTTATCGGATGATCTGAAATAGCGATTTTCAATTGGCCTAAGATCAGTTTTGCGAATAAAAGAACCGGAATTTAACCTGTAATTTAAATCCCCCATTGTTTGTAGCTTAACATCCCCCGACATCCTGAATTCTACGTATTCAAAATCAGATTGCCCTCCTAATATTGGCATTCCAATTGAATACTTAATTGCTATCAGAGGCCATTTACTTCCTAATACTATTTTCTTATTTTCTTGAATAAGGTATTTTTGATTGTGACTATATTCTAACTCTAAATTCCCAACCGAAATTGCGTATCCATCAAAGGGGAGTGGCTTAGCAAACATGCCAAATTGATTTACCCAACTTGGATATTTCATAGAGTCTATTGAAATTCTATTGGAAATCAACAAGCTTGTTTTTACATATAATCCATTTACAAGTTCTGTTCTATGGCTTAATTGAATTTTTTGATTTCTAACTCGATTTGATGGCCCCAGTGTTCCAATGACACTTTGGTAGCTATTAATAAAGTCGTAACTATCACCTATTAATAGCACTATTTTAGAAGCTTTGAGGGGGTTGTATAAGAAGCCAAGCCCGAGTTCTCCTTTTAAATCCTTGTTTAAAAATCCATAATCAATTGTTGGTTCAATATCGATCGATTTTCCATTTTTAAATCCTTTTGTATATACTACAGCTAAGCGATGTCTGTAACCCCCAACTCCAAATGGCACTAATTGATTTATCAGTGGGCTTAGCCATAAGGATCTTTTTTTGTATGTATTACGAAATCCAAATCCACTTAATGTTGCATCCCATATGGAAACAGCATTGAATATACTATCTCTCTGAATCAGATAAGGCTCTGATTGATGGTGTTTTTTTATGCTGTCTTGCGCATGTATATACCGTATTATCGATGGAGGAATTGAGTTTGTTCTGAATTGATTCCAATATGATAAAGGCTGTTCTTTGGATAGTGTATCGTAAATCTGTTGTTCGTTCCAAAAATAATTTGGTTTTTCTGTCTCAGAAAACGTGTAATTTGAATATTTAACGATTGAGCTCCCTTTTTTCTCTTCTCCTGATGCTGTTATAATCTTATATTGATATTCAGCATTTTCGGGCATAAACCTCCCGTGATAATTTTTGTAATTTAACGCAATATGCATCTCTGAAAAAAACAATAATTCACTTGAATTTATTTTTAAATCAGCCGATACGATCTCCCAATTTTTGTCATTTACATATAGAAATCCGCTAACTAATGCCTCTTGTTTAAATAATGGTTCTACTCTAATTTTATAGATAATACTGTCTGATTTTAGATTTATTACGTTTTCCAAATAAAAACGATAATAAAGAAATGCATTATACGCAATAGGAGATATAATTGGTTTTTGGCAAAAACCTTGATCTATTAAGTTGTTAAATAGGGGGAAATCACTATTCCGCAAACCTTTATTAAATACATAAGGGTTTATCGTAGTTGCAATTGCGGGTATAATTGATTCTGTACCACCAAAATTTGCGCTTGTTCCTGTGCCATTTTCCCTGTAATAAATTTTTCCTTGTTGGGAGTAGTCCAAATATCCATCATAGATATCTTTATATTGACTACCTTCTTTAAAACTCGTAGATTTCCATTCTAATACACTTTCAATAAAGTAGTTATTCGGAAATGCATTGGTAATACTATCTAGAAATTTAGTGAAAACAACAGTGTCATTTCGTAGTTCTGCTTTTCGTTTGTTGATTAGGCTTGTTATGGGGCTTTCTAGATAAGACATTGCATATAATTCGCAGGAGTAATTCGCTTGTTGTTTTTCAAACAGCGCTCTTTTTTTTATTACTTCTTTGATTATTTCTTTGCCCCTTTCCCGATCTGATTTCCCTTCAATCTTTACCTCTTCTATTTCAGTGATAATTTCATTTAATCGAACTGTGTAATTGCTAGACAGATCATTAAGGTATATACTATCTGTAAATGTTTCATACCCTTTTTTGCTAAAACGAATTTGAAATGGAAATTTTTGAATTGCAATCGAAAATTCACCTTCTTTATTTGTGGTTTTTTTAAGCTGTTCCTGATTTAATTGAATGGATACATTTTCTAATGGCCTTCCTTGTTCTGATGATACAAATCCATTAAACTGTTGTCCAAATATACATATGGGGCATATTAAATAAATCAGAAAAAATTTTTTGAGCATCGATTTTAAGTAAAAAAAGCCAAGTATAACTCACTTGGCTTTTAAAATTAAAGTAATTCGTTTAAGGAACTATTGCTTGTATAAAAACTAACGACTTCCTTTCTTTCACCATCAAAGTAATGATGTAATAATTGATCAGCAATGAATGCGCGATAGTCTTGTTTTGACACTTTGGGCATATAGATATGACCTCTACCCACAGGTTTGTGTTTTATGAATTTTTTCTTTTCTAATATTCGAACTATCGTAGAGGTAGTATTGTATGCTGGCTTAGGGTTTTCATAAAGTGCAACTATGTCTTTTACTGCTGCTTTCTCTAGCTTCCATAAGCGTAGCATTACTTGTTCCTCTGCAGGCGTTAATCGTTCCATTTTTTTTCTTAAAGGCCTAATTTTTTACGAATGTCTTTTGGAAGACCATCTTTATGTAATAAGTAATTCATTGTTTTATACTTGAAATAGCTTTCAGAAACATAGAAAAACCCTTTTGGATAATTAATAGTACCCCATGAATTCTTAACTAAGAAATAGCGAGTTCCTAATTGGTCTGTATACATTCCTGTAATATGCATTCCATGATCGTCCGTTGTTAATTTTGTATCGTATCCTTCCTGACGAAGTTCTTCTGTTACTAATATTTCTTTTGTCGGATTTAAAAATGCATTTGATGTTTTTGTAGCTCCAGCATCTGAAAAATTACGATTGTCTCTTCCTGCAATTTCAATTGTAGATTCATCCTCAGGAATAATTGCAATTCCATTTTTAAAACTAAAGCCCTTTTCAGAAACATCAGCACCCCATGCAACAGAGTATCCATTTTTTAGCGCGTGTTCAACAATAGAATAAAGGTCGTTTAATGTAACGTTATAAGAATTATCCCATAACCAGTTATCAGGAATTGCTAATTGGCATGGCTTGTATAATGCTTCGTTTTTATAAGAGGTAATTGATACGTAATCGTCCATATTTAATTTTAGAGACTCAGCATATGTTTTTGGGGTGTATTTTTTTCCGTCAACAGTGAATTCTTGAGGTTCGTTACCTAAGTATGCATCTAAAATACCAGACAAAGCTTTTTTCCACGTACTTGTTATTCCTTTGCCATCTGTTTCTTTGACATGTTTTAAAACTCCTTCTACTGCACCATTCATTACTTCAAAAAACTCGTTATGATCGTGTTTTTCTTTTCCATAATTAATTCCTGTGTAAGCGCTTTCGGGTACGATACCATATTTTTTAATTACAAAAGGAATATCGTGAAATGCTCCCCCTTGAGAAAAATTAATTTTACCATCCATTCGGATATATTTATCTGCTTTTCCTTCGTATGCTTTTCTAACAATGAACATTTCAGATAAAGGAAGTGGGTTTTTATTACCCATTCGGATTAATTCAGATTCAAAAAAAGATAATCCTGAAAAACTCCAACATGTGCCTGATGACCCTTGACTTTGAACAGGAGTTGCATCCAGATGAACTACTTTTGTAAATCGGTAATTACTGTTTTCAGTATTTTTAATTACTTCTATTTCTTTTGAATCAATTTGTGTGTTTCCAATAACGGAACAAAATAGAAGTCCTACAGGTAATAAAATTTTTTTCATTCGTTTAATTTTGTAAAATTAAGTTTAGCGTATCTTCTCAGTGAAGAATTTAGTTGTAAATATAGAAAAAAAAGTTTGTTTGAACTAAAACTATATTTGATTGATTTTTCAAGCTTAGGTCAGGCTATGATAACTTATAACACAGGGCTAGTTAATCAAAATCCAACTTTTAATATTTAGAGAATCCAATGTTTCTTTTGCGGATGTAATTTCTTTAGTTGACTTCGCTTTGCATGCACTTACTCTATAAAGACCATTTATAGCATCAATGATATACGCATTTAGACCATTGATTTTCAAGTTACTTATCATTTTATTCGCGTTTTCTACGTTTGTAAAACAACCAACTACCAAATGCGTTGCTGACAACTTAGGATTAAATGATTGTTTCTGTTTTTGAATCCGAACTGCTGTAGGAGTAAGGGTTTTCTTTTCTTCAGCAGTTAAATCAGAAGTTACATTTTTAACACGAACAGGTATGAACGTTTCTGAATCCAATGTTAATGAAACAAAATTAACATCAGTTGGAAGTGTTTTAATGGTTTCTTTAAAGCTTATTTTTGGCGGAAGTGGTTTAAATGAAATGCTTGTAAAATCTGATGTGTAGCTTGGTTTGATTTCTTTTTCAAATGGATTAAAATCGCGAAATGCAATTATTCCAGATTGCAAGGCATTTGTTTTCATCGGAATCCAATACGTGTAAAAACAGAGTGGAATCAATGCTGCTGCTGCAACATATTTCAGTAAGCTATTCGTTTTATTAGGGTTTTCATCC
Organism: Chryseobacterium gleum; assembly: GCA_945897755.1. Classification (GTDB taxonomy): domain Bacteria; phylum Bacteroidota; class Bacteroidia; order Flavobacteriales_D; family Crocinitomicaceae; genus CANHVK01. The sequence continues at coordinate 41,894 of CAMDGH010000008.1, forward strand.
CCTTCATTTTTGTCGTTTTCAATCTCGTTAATTGGTAAAATTGGGTATGTGTTTTCTGTCTCTGGAACAAAAATAGGTATGATTGGATCAGACTTAATTAATTGGAAGTCTGTTTCACAAACAAAATGAACTTTACCAAGGCCGAGTGAATTTAACAGTAAATTACTAAATCGATCTTGTTCGAATCCGATGTTTTTTTCGTCATCAATGTATAAAAATCCAACCCGTTCAATTGTTATACGTTCTCCCAATTCGAGTAATTTCCTCCAATTATTTACTTGTAAATTTATTGATTCTGCTGCTTCAGTATAACATAAAGTGGTTACATGTGCATAAGCAGCTATTAAAAGTCCATCGTTATTGATAAGCTGCTTATTGAAAAGCAATGATTTACGTGGAGGTATAATTACACCTCTTGATGAATCAAATAAAGCACTTTGTTCACCGGTTACAAATCCTCCAAACATAGGAATTACAACGCAATTATGACGCACTAATAAATCTCCGAGTAAGTCCTCTATCAACATAGCAACAAATTTACACTATTTTGCATAATCTTACAAAACTTAATCCTTTACGCAAAAAACGTTTATATGTTTCGTTTTTGATTAAGTGAGCTTATGACTGCTGCCACATCTTCAGGGCTATCTATATTTGGTGTTTCGATATCTGTTTCAATAACTTGAATGTCATAACCGTGGTAAAGCCATCTCAATTGTTCGAGTGATTCTATTTTTTCTAGTGCTGTTGGTGTTAAGTTTATCAATTTTTTTAAAACTGACGCTCTGTAAGCATAAAGACCGATGTGTCTTAGGTACGGGTAATTTTCCAATGGGCTTCCTGAGCAATGTGTATTATTGGGGATTGGACTTCTGGAAAAATAAAGTGCTTTTTGTTTAGAATTTACAACAATTTTAATTCGATTTGGATTTACGATATCTTCTTTAGTAAGTTGTTTTATGCCTAATGTTGCTATTTCTATGGATTGATTTTCAAACGCGGATGCAAGTTGATCTATTTGTCTATAATCGACGAGTGGTTCGTCTCCTTGAATATTGATAATGATATCCATCTCCGGATAAAGGGCAGCGACTTCACCACAACGATCAGTTCCTGATACGTGAAGTTTACTTGTCATTACAACATTTCCACCAAATCGTTTCACTTCTGAATAAATTCGCTCATCATCGGTTGCAACAACAATTTCTGTTATTTTTTCAGATTTTTTCACTCCCTCGTAAACGCGTTCAATCATTGTTTTACCATTTAGATTAATGAGCGGTTTTCCTGGAAAACGAGTTGAATCGTATCGGGCTGGAATTATCCCAAGCAGTTTCATAAGTAGTGATTAAGTTGGTTATCTTGTAAAAATAATCATTTTAACTCACATTAATTTAAGAAATTAATAGTTCAAAAGCAAGCTTAAAAAACTACTTATTTTGCCTAATTTCATTAAAAAAAAGATCAATGAATTTACAACAACGCATTGCTTTATCAATTTTAGGTCTCGGTGGAAAAAAGAAAATCCGAAAAATCCTTAATGCTGTAGGAAATATAGATGATTTTTTTAGTCTAAAAAAACACCATTTAAGCTCAATTGAAGGCATTGGTGAAAGGTTCTTAATTCAATTTGATCGAGATAAAGCACTCAAAGAAGCAGAAAAACACCTTCCATTTATTTTAAAAAATAACATTAGTCTTATCAGCGAATCCGATGCGACTTATCCTTCACGTTTAAAACAGTGTGCCGATGCTCCATTAATATTATTCTCTAAAGGGCAGTTAGATTGTAATGTTTCTAAAACTGTGTCTATTGTTGGGACAAGAAATGCGAGTGATTATGGAAAAAAAAGATGTGCTGAATTGGTAGAAAATTTGGCCTCAAAAAACATTTTGGTTGTAAGTGGTCTGGCTTATGGAATAGACATTTTTACACATCAACTTTGTGTTAAGTTAAATATTCAAAATATTGGTGTACTTGGCCACGGGTTGGATCTTTTATATCCTTCTGCTCACTGGCAAACTGCAACACAAATGTGCTCTAATGGAGGTTTAATAAGTGAATTTCTTCCTGGAACTAAACCTGATCGAGAAAATTTCCCGATGCGAAATAGAATTGTTGCCGGAATGACCGATGCCACAATTGTAATTGAAAGTGGGGCTAAAGGAGGTTCTTTAATTACTGCTGAATTAGCGAATGATTATGCCCGCGAAGTATTTGCTTTTCCAGGAAATGTTGACGAACCCTTTTCAGTTGGATGTAATCAACTTATACAACAACAAAAAGCGCACTTAATTACATGTGCAAATGATTTTATGACTTTTATGGATTGGGATGAACCTAAAGTTAAACAACAACAAATGGCCCTATTCCCTGAGCTAAATGAGTCCGAAAAAAAGGTTTATGATTATCTAATGCTTCATCGAAGTGCTCATGTAGATGTGCTAGCACTTAATTTAGATATCCCTGTTTATGAGATGAGTGTATTGATGTTGCAAATGGAATTGAAGGGTATTATTCAACAACTGCCTGGAGATCAAATTAAAATTTTCAGATAATTTTGTTAAATTTATCCAATGAAAATACAATTTTTACCTTTGTTTTACCTTGTATTTTGTGTTATTGATTATTCAATGACTCAAATAACGAACACTGCTACGATTGACACTTCGGGAGGAGTTAAAATTGAAAATATAACCATCGGTGGATATGCGGATGTTTACTATGGCTATAATTTTAATCAATCACCGGATCATGTTATTCCTTATATGTCCTGCTCAAACAGGCAAAATGAATTTAATGTTAATCTAGTATACGTAGATTTAAGGTACTCTCACGAGTTGTTGCGCGCAAGAATAGTGCCTGCATTTGGCACTTTGATTAATGCTAATTATGCATCCGAACAAGGCACAATAAAAAGTATATTAGAAGCATCTGCAGGCATAAAAATCGCTAAAACTAAAAATTATTGGCTGGAGTTAGGAATTTTTGGATCTCCTTTTACAAGTGAAAGTTTTATATCTAAAGATCACTATATGTACACGAGGAGCTTAGCTGCAGAAAACGTTCCCTATTATTTAGCAGGTATAAAATCAAGTTTTAAAATCAACCCGAAATTAACTATCAATGGATTTATTGTTAACGGGTGGCAACAAATTCAGGATCAAAACAATGGTAAATCAATAGTAACTCAAGTGGAATATCAAGCTTCTAATAAACAGTTGTTAAATTGGAATACGTATGTTGGTGACGAGCGATCTTCTGAGCACCCAGATTATAGAATGCGTATTTTTAGTGATTTTTATTGGTTTTATAATCCAATTCCTTCCCTTCAATTTATTACATCGATTTATGGTGGCTTACAACACAAAAAAACAGTAATGAATACTTCACGCGATTATTGGTGCCAATTTAATATAACATCAAAATATAATCTCTCCCCTAAAAGTTCAATCTCAGCACGACTAGAATATTTTTCAGACCCTAAAAGCACTATTCTTTTTCATAATGATGGAATTAAACCAACAGCACTTTATGGCAGTGGATTATGCTTTAATTATTCACTCAACAAACATGCTGTTGTTCGATTAGATGCGCGCTATCTTAGTTCGCCTGGAATTATGGACATTCGTTTGGGAAATTTCGTGACAAATTCGTTTCAATTGATGTCGAATATGACCATTTGGTTTTAATAATAATGTGCGTTCTCATCTAAAAATGGTGTTTTATTATTTCGTGTAATTTCACTTTTTTAGTTAACTTAGGAATAAATTAAATCACCAAAACAAGCATATGCTTATTTTTGATACTGTAAATAGATTTATTTTTTCTCCTGTAAAATCGAGTATAGATTGGTGTAAAGATCGTTTTACGCATAAACAATTTATGTTTTTAGCGAGTGTGCTGGTAGGATTATCTGCTGGGATGGCTGCCGTAGTATTAAAATCTTTTCTGCATACTATTTTTGTTTTTATTAGTGAAAATAATGTGCTTCGGACCTATGTTTTTTATGCTATTTTACCTACTACAGGTATTTTAATTACGATTCTTTTATTGAAGTACGTAGTTCGTAAAAAAATGTTTAAAGGCCTTAGTGGTTTACTAGAAGTGATTCACAAAAAATCAGCTATTGTTCCTCGCCTCCAAATGTATTCTCAAATTATAACAAGTTCTATTACTGTAGGTTTTGGAGGTTCTGCAGGAGTGGAGGCACCGATTGTAATCACCGGAGCTGCTTATGGATCAAACTTTGCTCGTACCTATCGATTAGGCCAGAAAGACAGAACATTATTACTTGCATGTGGAGTCGCTGCGGGAATAGGGGGTGCTTTTAATGCTCCAATTGCAGGCGTTTTGTTTGCCTTAGAGGTATTGACCTTAGATGTAGCTATTACAGCGTTCATTCCATTGATTATGGCATCTGCATCTGGTGCTCTGATTTCAAAAATATTATTGGGAGATGACATTTTACTTTCATTCTCTATTCAAAAAACCATCGATTATTCAACCGTATTTTTCTATATTTTACTTGGTGTTTTTGCAGGAATAGTATCTGTTTATCATGTGCGTGTTTTTCATTTTGTTGAAAAGAAAATGAATTCACTCAAGGTAAATGTGATTAACAAGGCGCTTATTGGGGGTTTATTATTGGCATGTTTGATTTTTTTATTTCCATCGCTTTATGGTGAAGGCTATCAAGGGATTAAATGGATTTCCTCGGGTAATGAAATTAACATATTAAAAAACAGCATTTTAAGACCGTATTTTAATCACGAATGGATGTTGTTGATTTTTATTCTCTTATTAATTTTATTAAAACCTTTTGCAACCGGTTTAACACTTGGTAGTGGAGGAAATGGGGGTAATTTTGCCCCCTCTCTTTTTATGGGTGCTTATTTAGGATTTTTTATTTCCAGAATATGCAATCTGACCTTCTCAACTGAATTGCCTGAGAGTAATTTTACCCTGGTTGGGATGGCTGGTATCTTGAGTGGAATATACCATGCTCCGCTCACTGCTATTTTCTTGATCGCTGAAATTACGGGTGGTTATGGATTAATGATTCCTTTGATGATTGTAGCTTCAGTAAGTTTTGCAATTTCTAAGTTTTTTGAGCCATACTCAATGGATAATAAAAAATTTGCTGAAAATGGAGATGCTGTTAGTAAAAATAAAGACGAACTAGTACTATCAAGTTTGCAAGTTTCAGAATTAGTAGATACTGAATACCAAGCCGTTCATCCGAATCAATCCTTAGGCGATTTTATTGATGTAGTTAAATTATCTACAAAAAATATTTTCCCTGTAATTAATGGTCAAAATCACTTTATGGGGGTCATTTTACTTGATAATATAAAAGAAGTGATGTTTAATGAACGGTTATATTCCAAGATTAGGGTTCATGAATTAATGACAATTCCGAAAGAATTTGCAACCAACGGCCAAAGTTTAGAAGCTATTTTAATGTTTATGGATACACATGATTATTGGTTTTTACCTGTGGTTAATAATAACGAATTTAGTGGGTTTATTTCCAAAAATAAAATTTTATCTAATTATAGGATGAAACTAAAAAATACCATCATTGAATAGATGAGATTATGGCAAAAGAAGATCGTTGCAAAAGGTATAAATGGAGGCGGATTAAAAATGTAATACAGGAGTTTACTGTTGTATATGAGTATAAGATCGTTGCAAAAGGTATAAATGGAGGCGGATTAAAAATGTAATACCGGAGTTTACTGTTGTAAATGAGGATTTTAAATTTTTGATTCAACGATGAGTTAGGAGTTTTGCAACGGTCTTAGGATTTTAATTTTTTGAGTCAACGATGAGTTAGGAGTTTTGGAACGGTCTTAGATGAGATTATTCTTCGAGGTAAATGCGATGCACGCGTGGAGCGATGTTTGTAAGCACTTCATAGGGTATGGTATTCATTTTTTTAGCAAGCACAGCAAGTGGCTGATAATCACCAATGATTTCCACAGAGTCGCCTTCTTTTACTGAAATACCTGTTACATCTACCATTGTCATATCCATACATACATTTCCAATAACGGGACACAATATTCCCTGTATTACAATTGAGCCAATTCCTTTACTCAATGACCTTCGGAAACCATCCGCATAGCCAATTGCGATTATCGCAATGGTTGTTTCGCGTTGTGCAATAAAGTTTCTTCCATAACCAACGCTTTCTCCAACGTTGATTGATTTTAATTGAGATATCACACTCTTCCATGTAATTGCTGGTCTAAGTTGGTTAAAAACAGAAGCGTCTGAGCAATAACCGTAAATACCTATCCCCAAACGTACCATGTCAAAATGTGCTTCGGCATGATTTACTGTTCCCTCGCTATTTGTAAGGTGTTTTAGAAAGGGAAAGGAAACTGATTTTTGAATTTCTGAGCAAATTTCGTTGAAAATCTGAATTTGTGTTTTTGTAAATACCGCATCAATGTGATTGTCTGCATCTGCTAAATGACTATAAACACTTTGTACTTTTAATTCTGGTTGTGATTGTATAAGTTGAGTAATCAATGGAACATCTTGTTTTTCAAAACCTAAGCGGCGCATTCCAGTATCAAATTTTAAATGAACGGGATAAGCTTCTTTATTAAAATTAATAAGTGTCTTTATAAATTGATCCATCATCCCAAAAGAATAGAGTGATGGCTCAAGACCATATTCGACAATGTCATCAAAACCATCTTCTTCTGCATTCATTACTAAAATAGGAAGTGTAATCCCATTTTTTCTTAATTCAACACCCTCATCGGCATAAGCTACCCCTAAATAATGTATTCCTATTTGTTGTAAGTATTGTGCCATTTTAACTGCTCCAGACCCATATGAAGCGGCCTTGACCATGACCAAAATTTTACATGAATGATCCAGAAATGATTGGTAAATACCGATGTTATGTTTTACGGCTGATAGATTGATTTCTAATCTAGTTTTATGCTTTTTCAGTTGAAATAGTGTTGCTATTCGCTGTAATTGAGTTTGTCTCGTTCCTTTAATTAGGACGATTGAATTATTTATTTCAGTGAGAGGAACTGTTGAATCTTGAGTAACAAAAAAAACCGCGTCTAAACTAAATTTGTGTAAAATAAGTCTTAGTTCTGTTAATTGACTTTTTTCTAAGCCATCTGTAGCTAATATTGCAACACGTTTTTTACCATAAGCGATGCTTAACTGATATTCCAACGAATGGGTTAGGGCATCTAAGTCTAAATTGTAAGTGTCGTTTATGATCGTGTTTTGGTTTATTCCTTCTGTGGTTTCCATTCTTAAAGCAAGTCTTGGCAACGTTTCTATCCGTTCTTTTAGTGAAGACTTAGGGATAGAAAAATACGAGGCGATTGCAATTACCAAGCTTAAATTGTGAATACTTGCAGTATCTTGATAAGGTGAATACGCAATTAAATCTGGGTATGTGTCATGGTTGACAAGACGTGCATGTATCTTTTTTTGCTGGAAATCAGTCAAGTGAATTGACGAATGAGCCCATGTTTTAGTGCAACGGTAAAATAAGCGTATTTTTTCAGTTAAATGAGCTTCTTTACTTTCAAAATGGAATGTATGTGCCCTACCAAATGCGGTAAATAACCCTAAGGTAGGTTCTATCATATTTTCTAAAATCTCCATTTCACCGGGCTCTGAGATTCCAGCTTCAATAATCGCTAAGGTATGATTCGTATTGATTTCCAATAGTGAAAGCGCTACTCCTAATTGTGAATTATAACTTTTAGGACTTCTAATGATTGAAAAATGAGAGCTCATTATGTGAGACAACCATTCTTTTACGGTTGTTTTTCCTACACTACCAGTAATTCCAATCACAGGAATATTAAATTTTTTTCGGTGATGATGCGCTAAAAGTTGAAGCGATTTTAACGGATTTGAAACAATTACATAAACTGCATTTCCATGAAAGGTACAAGTACTGTTTTCTCGAATAACAAATAATCGAATCCCTTTACCATAAGCTTCGTCTATAAATTGATCGCCATCTCTTAATGTTCCTTGTAGTGAAAAAAAAACAGTTGCAATTGGATGCACAATTTTGCGTGTATCGTAAGCAATTCGATCAATCAAAATGGTAGTATCAAAAGTTCCATGAACTCTTAAAGCCTCAATATGGCTTAAAAATATTGAGTATGGTAATTGTAATTTCATCAATACACTAAATTATGGGTTTAAATGTATGAAATAGCATGGAAATATAGAGTTAATCGACTTATTTATTTTCAACAATATGCCTAGATATTACATTAAAGCGTGGAAGGAAGATTTGGTAAGTCTTACCAAGGAACTGCTGTGAATTTTTACCAAATTGTTTAAAAAAAGTTGGAGTGTAAATCTAAATGCATTAAATTGCCTATTTTAATTGGGTTTTTGTACTGTAGTTAGCGTACATTATTAAGCGTAAAAGCTTAATAGCTACTCTTTTATTTAATACTTAAGCTAGTTTTAACACCTGTTTATTGTTTTATACTTCTCATTTTTTAGACGTATAATTGCTATTCATAGTGTGCATAATTGAATTTTTAACTACTAAAATAAATAAATGAAAAAAACACTACTAAACACATTAACCCTAGCTACCTTATTTTTTGCGAGCACTGCAAACGCACAAGTAGGTATTGGTGTACCAGCTGAAAACATCCATCCTTCTGCAGAATTAGAAGTAAAGTCTACGGAAAAAGGGTTCTTACTACCGCGTATGACTAAAGCACAACGTATTGCAATAGGCTCTCCTGCTACTGGTTTGATTGTCTACCAAACAGATGGTGATGAAACAAATCCAACAGGTTTGTACTATTTTGACGGTTTGCTTTGGAAAAATGGAATCGGAGCACAAGGTATTCAAGGACTTACAGGAACTCAAGGCCCAATAGGACCTGCAGGCGCTAACGGAACAAATGGTGCACAAGGTTTACCAGGTGCTAAAGGCGATACAGGTGCACAAGGGATTCAAGGTAAAACAGGAGAAACCGGTCCTCAAGGGGATGCTGGAGTAACTGGTTCACAAGGTCTTCAAGGTGTAAAAGGCGATACAGGAGACCAAGGTATTCAAGGTGTAAAAGGAGAGAAAGGAGATACTGGTTCAACTGGACCTACTGGTTCTCAAGGTTCTCAAGGTGTAAAAGGCGATAAAGGTGATGTTGGAGCAACTGGCCCACAAGGGGAACCTGGTACTTCAACTGGTGCTACACCATTAACAATTATCAATTCATCCTCTAGTGCTACTCCTAGTTTATTGAGTTTTACCACTGCTACATCAGGTACTTCCGTTTCTTCGTTGCAAACAAATAATAATTTAACTTTTACAACAGCTTCAAATACCCTTTCTGTAGATAACATTAAAGCAACAACTTTAACTGGAAATTTAATCGGAAATGCTTCAAGTGCTTCAAAAATA
>CAMDGH010000009.1 GCA_945897755.1 Chryseobacterium gleum
ATGCAAAGAATCGTTGAATTCGTCTATGTGAAGAATCACTTTTTGAACTTGTTTCAAACGAATTTGAAAGACGGTTAAAATTCACTGTTTGTACTTTAACCAATGACAAAATGAACATTGAAATCAATTTTATTCTTGCTTTATTGAATTGCCCATTAAAATGTTCTTTCAAAACTAAAAATAAGCTAGTATCTTCGTGACTAACCTTGGAAATCGGGCTTAAATGATCGAGTGGTTTCATCATCTAAGATACTGATTTTCAAGGTTTTAAACAAGTGTTTTAAAAAATAATTTACTGATAATCAATTGTTTATAATTTTTGTCATGTAGTTAGCAATAAATAACATAATATTTTATAAGAATAGAATTTATCGGTGATTATACAGTGATTATTATTTCACTTTTTTTACAATAAAACTAAATGAATAATTACATTAGTTGTTTACACACCATAAAATTTTTATCAACGATGAAAAAATTGCTTTTTATTTCCTTTTTATGCCTTTTATCTGCTTTCTCATTCACCCAAGTGGACACTGAAGATACAGACGATGAATACACGGAACGTTCGTACGATGAAGTAGAAGCAGAACGTGGACACAAAAAACTATGGATAAAACATCCCAACCCTATTAGTTTTAAAGGGGATTTATCCTACGAAGAATACGACGAAAATCATATTGCTATTTTAGGAGATGGTAAAATTCTACAAGTCGAAACTATTTCCGAAGATGTCCAAATCGTTGGGGAATGGTTCGATTACTACCTTGTTTATACACAATCAACTCGTAAATTGGTCGTAAAAGGGAGAACGGGAAACCCCATTTCATCCATGTTCGTTCCTCCAAACTGTGAAGTTATCGGACTATTAAAAGATGGTATGACAGACATTGAAATCATGTATACCACCCATGCCTTTGACATCGAAAATAGAGATACTGGTTCGATTAAACGCTACAATAAATTTTGTAAACTGATAGGTTCAAAACAATAATAGTAAACGTTTATCTCCACCCATTGGTTTGGATTTTTGAGAAAAACACAGAAAAAGGAATTAGAATTTCACTCGAAAACTTCGAAACTATGAATAAGATAGATATCTATCCGCTGTATGGGGTTTGGAATTTGGTGAAATAAAAAATGGGTTACGAAATTAATCCATAAATCATAATGTATAATTTTCTGTCAGACTGAGCGAAGTAGAATGTCAGACTGAGCATATTTTGCCCTTGAAGAATTGAAGGATGCACCTTTTTAGTTTCGAATCAATGGTGTCGTGATAAATATCGCTTGATTTTATGCTTTATTTCATGTATAATTATCATAATCATTCTTTTTACCGAATAATAAGTGTATAAAAATAGGATAAAAACGTTTTTTTTTACTAACTATTTTAATTTTTATACTTGAATAATAATAGATTGTATTAAAATTAATGTATTTTTGATATACAAAACGTATAATACAAAACGTATAATACAAAATGTATAATACAAAATGCATTTTAACTCAAACTGACATGAAACTAGAAATAGAAAAAAATCCTTTTATAATCAATACTTATCAAGGAAAAGAGTATTTCTGTGATCGTGAACACAATTTAGAATCATTAATAAATAACATAAATAATGAGCTAAACACCACGCTAATATCCATTAGAAGAATTGGAAAAACAGGATTAATAAAACATTTATTTGAACACTTGGAAGAACATTTTGAATACAAGTGCTTATTCGTTGATTTATTCGCTTCTCAAAATTTACATGATTTCGCGAACCAATTAGCCAATGAAATAACGAAAAAATTTCCCACGAAAGAATCCATCGGAAAACGTTTTTTAAATAACATAAAGCAATTGCGTCCATTGATACAATTTGACGCTCTAACAGGAGAACCAGCTATTTCTTTTGACACTTTAAAACAAAATGAGATTCCTAAAACCATACAACAATTACTTCTATTCTTAGAACAACAAAACATTCCTATCATTATTGCTTTTGATGAATTTCAACAAATCAATGAATATCCAGAGAAAAATACGGAAGCACTATTGAGAACGATTATTCAAGAGGTGAAGAATCTCCGTTTTATTTTTAGTGGAAGTAAAAAACATATCCTCACTGAAATATTCGGCAATAGTAAACGTCCTTTTTACGCAAGTACCCAAGTAGAATACTTAGACTTTATTCCAACCGACAAATACAAGGAGTTTATCCAAAAACATTTTACCAATAATAACAAAAACATACAAGACGAGGATATTGATTTTATATTAAACTGGACAAACAACCACACCTACTTCGTCCAAATGGTATGTAACAGGCTCTACGCAACCGGTAAACGAAAAATCAAACTAACAGACATTCAGCAGACGTGTTATAAAATCTTAAAAGACCAAGAAGTTTTTTTCTATCAATACAGAAACCTATTATCTAGCCAACAATGGAATGTATTAAAAGCCATATCGAAAGAAGAAAAAGTATATCAACTAACTGGAAAAGAATTTCTAACAAAATATAAATTCTCCAATGCATCTGCAGTAAAACGTTGTGTTGACTCTTTGCTAGAAAAAGAAATGATTTATCAAGGATCCGATGAAAACGGAACATTCCTAAGAACTTACGATGTCTTTTTACAAAAATGGATGTTAAACAAATAAAATTGAATTCACATCGATATCCCAAAAAATATGTGGTGATACCTTTAACATCATTGCTGACTAATTATTATTTTTGATACTATTACGAAATTGATTAATTTATAAAATACAAACGTTTATCCCATGATAAATTTCTCTGAAAAACAAAAAATGCCTGGTGTATGGATTGCGATTATCCCAACCTGTTTTTTATCCTGTTTGGTTTCCTTTCAAGAAATGAAACCCTTAGCAGACGATTGGAAAAATATTCTTCCGCTTTTAACTACCATACTTATCATGACTACCTTATGTGTTTTTATGTTTAAGTTTGAACTAAAAACCAACTACACCGACGAATATGTGCAAGTAATATATTCTCCATTTCACTGGAAACCGAAAAAATTCTACTTGAAAGATGTTGTCCATTTTGAAACACGAAATGCAGATTACTTTAGCGAATACTACTGGAGATGGGGAATTAAAGGAGCCAGAAAAAATCGTGCATATACAGCAGACGGCGACTTTGGATTACAACTAACTTTTAAAGACGGAAAACGCTTGTTTATTGGTTCGCAGAATAAAGTGGAATTGGAAAAGGTGGTAAATGAGTTGAACGATAAAAAAGCAATGCAGAGAAATTAATTAATACAAAAATCCAAACAACCACAACGGTATCCGGTTGCCTACTCCTCCTTCAATCCCATCTATTGCTAAATACGCATTTGGAACTCCTTGAATCTGCTTACTCGTTTTAGATACCCCTCCTACTTCAAACACATACGTACTATCCACCATAAAGTCGCCATATTTCGGGGCAGTAACTTGGTGTTTTACCTGTAATTGATTTAGAAAAAACGTTTCGCGGATATTCCCTACATTCGGACTTTCGTGCGCAAACATATAGGCTAAATTGGTGTTTTGTAAGTAGATTTTTTCTGGCTTTTGCAACATACTAACCCCTTCCGTGGAAGTGTGTAACAACGACAATAATTGTGCTTTATCTAATATATCCAACAACTTCAAAATGGTGTTTCGCGTCACCCCCATTTTTTCTGCCAACTTACTGATGTTTGGAATAAAGGGTACCGACTGACTAATCACGTACAACAACTTCTTCATCACACGAACTGTTGTATAATTCAATTCTTCGAAAGGAGTAATATCGGAATCAATCACCAAATTCGTGGTTTCTTGTAATTTCTGATGGTAAACGCGCTTTCCCTCTCGGTAGAATGGATAATACCCGTAATTTAAATAATTCTTAAAAGAAGTTTTTACATCAAAATGATCCAGGTAATCTGCTGAAATCGCTGTATGATTACGTATCAATTCTTCAAGCGCTACAACTTGTAAATCAATCTTTTCTTCCAACAAAAGAAATTCTCGAAACGACAAACCCAGCAAGGGATAAACTACGGCTCTTCTGGACAAATCGGCTTGTCCTTTCGAAATTTCCAAAATGGAAGAACCTGTCACAATGAACTTACTATCCGTAAAATCATCATAAACATTTTTTAATTCTTTTGACCAATGTACATAGCGATGAATTTCATCCAAATAAAAGGAACGATATCCCAAATCATACAACGCACTTACAACTTCAATCAGCCTTATTTCTTCAAAATAATAATCATCCAAACTCAAATAAATAGACTTAGTAGGATCACTTTTCATTTGCTGTAACAATAAGGTAGTTTTACCAACTCCGCGATGCCCCAACAATAAAATTAAGCGTTGACTCCAATCCACTTCCTTCCATAAATAACGAACAAAAGTATCTGATACTTCATTCCGTTTTTTCTCAGACTTAAGAATAAATCGATCCATTTTGCATTATTTGATAAACAAAAATACAAAATGTTTTTCATATTAAACAAAACTAACTTTTGTTTTCTGTAAAAAACAATTTAAGATTATAATCTTTGCAAAAAACAATTTAAAAAAGGGACCATCAAAATATTTAAATTTTCCTATTTCTACATCAGTAATATTGCTAAGAGCTTGAGCTGTACTTTGGTCTAATGTTGCTACTACTAAACCATGCTCAGCGACTAATTTATCCTTCCATAAATGAAAAATAACACCACAGCCAAATGCTTCACCGATGTAATGCGAGAAACCACCATAGTCTCCACCATAGTCTCCAAGACCATTGCATCCAACATTACTTTCAGTTGTTTTTGAGTGAAGAGCATACTCCACACTCAACAATTGGCTTGTAGATTGTAACGAATAACTTGAGAGTAATGATCAGATGTGTTAGTTTCTAAAAAGTGTTGCTGATTCTTTTTTGAAAAGTTTATTTTAGAAAATTGTCTTTTTATTCCTAAATTTGATAAATTTTTATTTATAACGATTCAATGATAAAATTATCCAATCGTTTATTAGCAATGGAGGAGTCCGCTACGATTGCTATGTCGCGTATTTCTAGAGAGTTAAAGGCCCAAGGACAAGATGTTATTTCTTTAAGTTTGGGTGAGCCTGATTTTTTTACACCTGATTTTATTAAAGAAGCAGCAAAAGAAGCTTTAGACCAAAATTACACAATGTATACTCCTGTTCCCGGATACGATGAGTTGAGGGATAGTATCTCCTTAAAATTTGAACGAGACAATGGTTTGCATTATGCGAAAGATCAAATTGTTGTTTCTACTGGGGCTAAACAGTCGATTGCAAATGCGGTTCTTAGTTGCATAAATCCAGGAGATGAAGTAATCATTCCTGCTCCATATTGGGTATCTTATATCGAGATAGTTAAGGTTGCAGAAGGTGTTCCAGTGATTGTACATGCCGGTATTGAAAATAATTTTAAAATTACAGCTGCTCAGTTTGAAGCCGCAATTACACCGAAAACAAAAATGCTCATGTTTTCATCTCCATGCAATCCGACAGGTTCTTTGTATGGTTATGATGAACTCAAAGAATTGGCTGCTGTATTGGAAAGGTATCCTGATATTGTTGTAATCTCAGATGAGATTTATGAACACATTAATTTTGTAGGAAAACATCAAAGTTTGGCACAATTTCCTTCTGTTTATAATCAGGTTGTGACAGTAAATGGTGTTTCTAAAGCTTGGGCTATGACCGGCTGGAGACTCGGATACATAGGTGCTCCTAAAGAAATTGCGGATGCCTGCAATAAAGTACAAGGCCAGTTTACATCAGCTACTTGTTCAATTACTCAGCGTGCTTCGATAAGTGCTATGAAAGCCGATCCTATTGTCTTGAAAGACATGATTGCTGCATTTAAAAACAGACGCGACTTGGTATTATCTCTCTTGAAAGAAATGCCCGGTGTGAAAGCAAATACGCCTGAGGGTGCTTTTTATATTTTTCCAGACATCTCCTATTTCTTTGGAAAGTCTTATCAAGGTACGATTATTAATTCTGCCCATGAATTATGTCTCTACTTATTAAGTGAGGCGATGGTGGCATTGGTAAGCGGTGAGTCTTTTGGTGCTCCCGAGTGCCTTCGGATTTCATATGCGGCCTCTGAAGAAACATTAGTTTCTGCGATGAATAGAGTCAAAATTGCCTTAGCAAAATTAAATTAACCCATGGTTGTAGATTTGTTTCAAGAATTTCAATCTAAGCGAATATTAGTCTTAGGAGATGTGATGTTGGATTCCTATTTGATTGGTGATGTTACCAGAATAAGTCCTGAAGCTCCTGTTCCGGTTGTAAATTTAGTGAAGAAAGAAGATCGTCTTGGTGGTGCAGCAAATGTAGCTTTAAATATTGTTGCTCTTGGTGCTGAAGCAATTCTTTGTTCTGTTATTGGTGAAGATTGGGAGGCAAAACAATTAATGTCGTTGGTTAGAACGCAGTCCATTTCTTTTGAAGGTATTGTGCAAAGTACAGACCGTAAAACGACAGTTAAAACGCGTATACTAGGTCATAATCAACAACTATTACGGATCGATTCCGAACACGTTCACCCAATCAGTGAAGAGGAGGAATGTGCCTTAATTCAAAGGGTTTCTTCCCTCTTAAAAACAGGAATCGATGCCATTATCTTTCAAGATTACAATAAAGGTGTCCTTACTCCAAGTGTTATTCAACACGTAATTGCCTTAGCCCATAAGTTTAATGTCCCAACAACGGTAGACCCAAAAAAAGACAACTTTTTTGAATACAAAGGGGTCACCTTGTTTAAACCGAACTTGAAGGAATTGAAAGAAGGCCTAAATATTGCTTTTGACATTGTGGATAAAGAAGCTTTTGAATTGGCTGTTGCTATGCTAGAGGAGAGGATTGGTAACAAGATTACGTTTATAACCCTTTCTGAACATGGTGTTTTTATTAAATCCCATGAAAATAAATCATATATCCCTGCTCATGTTAGAAATATTGCCGATGTAAGTGGTGCTGGAGATACTGTGATTAGTGTTGCTACACTTTGTTTGACGGTAGGACTAGCTATTGAAAAGATTGCAGCTTATGCGAATTTAGCAGGTGGAATGGTCTGTGAAAAAAGCGGTGTAGTAAGCATCGAAAAAGAACAATTTCACGCAGAGATTGTTCGCCTTGATAAGCAATTGAATTAATCGTTACTTAAATCAAATCGGATGGCACGAATAGAGGTTAAACCGTATGGAGATGATGCTAAATCTAAAAAAGAAGAGGTCGCAGAAATGTTTAATAATATTTCAGGTAAGTATGATTTTTTAAATCATTTTTTATCCCTTGGAATCGATAAGTTATGGCGAAAAAAAGCGATTAAAATGCTTAAGTCTATTGCTCCGGATAAGGTATTGGATATCGCAACGGGTACAGGAGATTTTGCTTTAGAAGCACTTTCACTAAAGCCAACTGAAGTAGTAGGGTTGGATATTTCTATTGGTATGCTTGAAAAAGGCAGGGAGAAAATGAAGGCAAAAGGGGTAGGGCATATTGTTTCAATGGAATTAGGTGACTCTGAAAATATTCCCTATTCAAGCGATTATTTTGACGCACTTACTGTTGGTTTTGGGGTGCGTAATTTTGAAAATCTTGAACTTGGTTTAAGTGAAATGCTTCGTGTGCTAAAGCCAGGAGGAAAAGCAATTATTCTAGAGTTTTCTAAACCGAAAAAATTTCCGGTGAAACAAGTTTTTCGCTTTTATTCTGCTACAATTATTCCAATCTTAGGTAAAACAATTTCTAAAGATGCGAAGGCGTATACTTACTTGCCTGAGTCTGTTGCTGCTTTCCCTGAAGGCAAAGAGTTTGAATTGATTCTTGAGAAAGTGGGTTATCAAAACGTGTCTTCGATATTAGTTTCTGGAGGTATTGCAACAATTTATTCCGGGGAAAAACAATAAGTGACTATCTTTTTACGTTAATACTTTTTGTATGAAGATTATTGTTGCTCTTTTTTTATCCTTTTATTTTTGCTCAGCTAACTTTGCTCAATTTCAAAAGACGGAAAATTACAAAGGGTTTGACCGTAGATTTTTTTATTTTGGTGTTCAGCTAGGGGTAAATAATACTTCCTTTAAGTTCATTCCTTCATCGGATGCATATACAAGTCTGGGATATAGCTTAATTGAATCGATTCCTCAGCCAGGTCTTCAATTTGGAATGGTTACTTCCATGAAGTTGTTTATCCCTGTACTCAGATTGCGTTTGGTCCCTACATTTTCATTTCAAGAAAGGGTAATTAATTATTATACATTACCGCTTATTAAAGATCAAATATCCGAAGACAAGCACCAAGAACGTGTGAATTCTTCAAACATTGATTTCCCTTTAATGCTTCAGCTACGTACTTTGAGATACGGTAATTTCACCTCTTATTGTCTCGGTGGAATCCAGTATTCAATTGATTTACAGTCTTTGGAAGAGAAGACGCAAAACTTAATGGATCCCTTTATTAAAATTAAGAAGAAGGATGTAGCTGCACAAGTTGGAGCTGGCATTGAGTTTTTTAATGAGTATTATAAGTTCGGGATAGAACTGAAGTATTCACAAGGGTTCAGTAATGTGTTTATTAAAGACAATGTACCAATTGCTAAGCCCATAGATGTATTAATAAATAATTCTTGGATATTTTCCATTACTTTTGAGGGATGATACTGCCAAAAAATATCGTGTTTCAATGTACGCCTGAACAAGCGAAAGATAATGATTACTTGCAGACTTTTATTGCAAATCTATTAGGAGTTAAATCTGATTCTTTTCGTTTTGTATGGCAAAAAAGATCCTTAGATGCTCGAAAAAAACAATTGAAAATAAATGCTTCCGTATCTGTTTATCCAGTTGATGACACTTCATGTGAAAAATCATTTTCTTTTCCTTTTCAAAATGTATCATCAGCTAAAGAAGTTCATATTATCGGTGCGGGACCTGCTGGTTTGTATGCTGCATTGCGCGCAATTGAAAAAGGGCTAAAACCGATTGTTTTCGAACGAGGTAAGGATGTTCGTGCAAGAAGAAGGGATTTAGCAATACTCAATAAAGAACATAAGGTTAATCCAGAATCAAATTATTGTTTTGGTGAAGGAGGTGCTGGTACTTATTCTGATGGTAAGTTATACACGCGTTCTAAAAAAAGAGGTGATGTAAAACGTGCAATGGAATGGCTAGTCGCTTTTGGTGCTCATCCTGATATTTTAGTTGATGCTCATCCACACATAGGTACTAATAAACTCCCTGCCCTCATTCAAAATATACGCAATGAAATTATACGAGCGGGTGGCGAAGTGCTTTTTAATGCTAAATTGAGTGATTTAGTGATTGAAAACAATCGCTTGGTGGGGATAGAATTAAATCATGAAAAACAAGTTGCAATATCTCATCTTATTCTAGCTACGGGTCATTCTGCTAGAGATATTTTTCACTTACTACATAGAAAAGGAATTGAAATTCAGGCCAAACCTTTTGCTTTAGGGGTTAGGGTAGAGCATTCTCAATCTTTTATCGATAAATTGCAATACCATGGACGTTTAAGTGATGAGTTTGTCCCTCCATCCTCCTACGCGCTAGTTGAACAGGTTGATGGTAGAGGGGTTTACTCTTTTTGTATGTGTCCTGGCGGTGTAATTGCTCCTTGTGCTACAGATCGACAGGAGGTTGTTACAAATGGTTGGTCTCCTTCTAAAAGAAACAATCCATATGCAAATTCGGGTATGGTGGTGAGTGTTTATCCTGAAGATTTTCCTGGTTATGAGTCTAATCCATTGGTATGTTTAGAATTTCAACAAGAAGTTGAACGTTTGTGCTGGGAAGCTGCTGGTAAGAGTCAATGTATTCCAGCTCAAGGGATGGCTGATTTTGTAAATGAAGTGCGTTCTACTGAATTCCCAAGGTCATCGTATCATCCGGGTATTGTAAGTGTAGAGTTAAATAAATTACTCCCAAGTTTTATTTCGGATCGTTTGCGTAAAGCATTTAAACAATTTGACAAAAAAATGCCTGGGTTTTTAACAAACGATGCTGTTGTTCATGCGCCTGAATCAAGAACAAGTTCTCCTGTACAGATACCAAGAGATAAGGATACCTTCGAACATGTTACCTTAAAAGGACTTTATCCTTGCGCTGAAGGTGCTGGGTATGCAGGTGGAATTATTTCAGCTGCAATAGATGGAATGAGATGTATTGATGCTATTTGGAATGATATTGAAAAAGAGAGCCAAGCATAATGGATGCTGCACTTGCTACATTAAGCGATTCAGCATCTCCAAATTTAGGTATTGTTATAGAGTGAGTAATTACTTTTTTTAATTCCTCTGAAATACCGCAACCTTCATTTCCTAATAAGATAATTCCTTCTTTAGGGTATTCAAAAGTAAAGGCATTTTCACCAATAAGTAATCCGCCTAGAATTGGCTTGCTGGTGTTACTTAGATAAGAAACAAGGTCGAGGTAGCAAATATTTGTTCTGAAAACACCACCCATTGTGGCTTGAATCACTTTAGGGTTATAACAATCTACGGTAGTTTCAGAACATAGGATTTGTTTGATGCCAAACCAATCTGCAAGCCGTATGATTGTCCCCAAATTCCCAGGATCTTGAATGTCATCTAAGGCAATGCAAAATGTACTTTCAATTGGGTTTTGAATTTGTATGGTGCAAACTGCTAAAACTTTGTTCGGTGTTTTTAAGGAAGAAATACTTTCGAGCTCTTTCTCTGTTATAATTACACAATTAATTTTTAAATGAGTTGGAACAGAATACGACGCGATGTGGTAAATGACCTCTATACAGTCTGATTTCCATTCAATTGCTTCACGGACGATCTTTTCTCCTTCAATGACAAATTTCTTTTTTTCGCGTCTCGTTTTTTTTTCTTGTAAGGACCTGATCTCTTTTATTTCTGCCTTTGTAATCATCTCTTTTTAGGTTACATTTGTTTGTTGAAAAAATCATTCATTGAAAAGATTCAAACTTACATATTATCTTCTTATTTACCTATCGATCGTATTAAGCTCTTGTAGTACGTCTAAAAATAGTCTTACTACAGATTATTTACTTACCAAAAGTAGCGTTAAAATAAAAGGGAATAAGCAATTTGAAACACAATCTGCTGAACTTATTCGTCAAAACCCCAATACAAAAATCTTGGGTCTTCCAATTTTAAAATGGATATACAATTCGGTTGATTCATCATATACGCAAAAAAAGAAGGCTGTTACTGTTATGAAAATGGCTAAATCCAATGTTAGATTGTTGGAAAAACAAAAAAGAATTAATGAAAAAAGAATTAAGAGAGCGAGGGAAAAAGGAGAAAACTACTATGATTTCAAAAACATTACCTTAAAAGATACTGCAAATCCAAAAAAATCGCTTTTAGAATGGTTGAAATTTCGTATCGGTGAACAGCCGGTTATTTTCGATTCAATTTATTTTATTAAATCGATTGATCAACTTAAATTATTTTATAAGAAAAAAGGGTTTTATGATGCTTTAGTAAGGGGAGAGGTGCATTATTTTTCTAAACAAAAAAAAGCACATGTAAAATATGATATTGAAACAGGAAGCTTATATACAATTGATTCCATAGTAATTGAATCTAAAAATAGAGTCATTAATGATGGAGTAAATCGCTTTTTGAGTGATGCTGGTTTGAGTAAAGTTAAAAAAGGATCTCCTTTTGATTCGGATGCTTTTTTAACCCTAAGAGAAGACATTGCAACAGCAATTAAAAATGAGGGGGGCTATGGTTTTAAGGCGTCTAATATCCGTTTTGAAGTTGACACATCGGTTATAAGTAAAAAAGTATTTATTACAGTAAAATTTACGGAGAGAGCTTTTTTTGATAAAATTAAGGACTCGATTCGTTTAATCCCTTTTGACAAGGTGTTGATTAAAAACGTTTTTTTCCATTTATGTGATACTGTATATACTACTTCCTCTCATAAAGAACGTTCAATGTTGTATCGTAAACCGCTTCTGACTGATGGTTTTATTTCAACGTTAGATACACTTTACTTTTCAAAAGGTAAAGTAACTTCAATATACGATTCCTCAGGGTTTACGATTACTTACAATACTAAGCTAGCTTTAAATCCTACTGTTTTTGAATCGTCTAATGGAACATTGAAGTCCCATTTTTTCAATCAAATTTCATATGAAAAGACATTAAGTAACCTGATTGAACTCAATGTTTTTCAAGTTGTTAAGCCTTTAATTGATGAGGTTTCAGATCGTGAAATCGAAATTCATTATTACTTAGTTCCTAAGAAAAAAGGACTCTTTAATTTAGAACCGAAATTTACTACTTCCGGAGTATTTCTTGGTGTTTCTGGTTTGGTGAGCTATACGAATACAAATCTATTTAAAAAGTCGGAAAGATTAACACTTTCATTTTCTGGTGGTTTTCAGTCAATGCCTCAATTAGAAATTATAAATAATAATAATTCTAGTGATGTGGCCGTGAAGGAAAATGTAAAACAAGTTTTTAATACATTCGATATTGGTCCGTCTTTGAAATTAGATTTACCTGGTTTTTTCCCTTTTTTTAGAGAGAAAAATTATGATAATACGCATGCTAGAACGCTTATATCAACAAATTTCGGCTATCAGAAAAGAAATGTTTTTGATAAACAATCCTTTAAATTAAATTTCAGCTATTCTTTTAGTTTCTCTGAAAATCATCAGTTTGAAGTTGGTTTGCCCGGTTTTTCATCTGTTAATTTTGTTAATTATCAAGATTTTAACGAATCATTTAAAAATAATTTGGGTTTAAATAATGATCCATTTACAAAAAATTACTACAGTAATTTATTGAACTGGGAAGACTTATCGTTTCACTATCAGTATGCGAATTTACTTTCAGCGAAATCAAATACTATTTGGTCCTTTAAATCAGGGTTAAATCTTGCTGGAAATTTTTTATCCTTATTTAAGTCGATTCAATCTGTTAATTCGGATAATCAAAAAATGTTTATCTCAATTCCGTATTCTCAATTCATTCGTGTAGATAATGAATTTATAGTTAATCAAATGATTACAAAAGAAAAATCAATACACTTTAAGTTTTTAGCAGGTGCAGGTATGCCATACCAAAACTCTCGTTTTTCACTACCCTTCGATTATAGTTTTTTTGGGGGTGGTCCAAATGACATAAGGGCATGGAGAGCTGGAACTTTAGGCCCCGGAGGATATAATTATTACTTAGATAAAAATTATACAACTGTTCAGTTAGCAGATATTAGATTAGGTTTTTCTGCAGAGTATCGAATGCGTTTGTCTTCGCTTTTTAAAGGTGCTTTATTTATCGATGCTGGAAATATATGGACATCAAAAGTAGATCCAACCCGAAAAGGAAGTGTTTTTAGTCCTACTTTTTACAAAGAAATAGCCATTGCTGGTGGTGTTGGATTACGTGCCGATTTTGATTATATAATACTGAGGGTTGATATGGGCTTGAAACTAAGAAATCCTGCTATGGGTGAAGGTTATCGGTGGTTTTTTAATCCAAAAGACCCTGCTGTTGAAGAGGTGTTAAGTTTAGGTAAATTTACAAGCCCTTTTTTACCTCGTAATTGGAATGATTTATTCAATACCTTACGAATCGGTATTGGATATCCTTTCTGATTTCACTTTAATTCTCCCTCTTTATTTTTTTGAAACAAAAAATCCGAATTAAGTTATGCTTTATTTTAGCAAATTTAATCCGGATTTAAAAGCAAATAAATGGCAAATTGAACTAAGAATTCGAGTTCTTATTTTTTATTGAAATTAGAAGCTACAATTAATTCTTTTGTTCCATGAGCCCAATTATAAAATCCTTCCCCTGATTTAATTCCCATTTTCTTAGCGGTAACCATATTCACTAATAAAGGGCATGGAGCATATTTAGCTTGACCAAATCCATCGTGTAAGACACGCAGGATCGCAAGACAAACATCGAGACCGATGAAGTCCGCTAATTGAAGAGGCCCCATTGGATGAGCCATTCCTAGCTTCATTACAGTATCAATTTCTTCAACTCCAGCTACACCTTCATAAAGTGTATATATTGCTTCATTGATCATTGGCATTAAGATGCGGTTTGCAACAAATCCAGGATAGTCATTTACTTCTACAGGAGATTTACCTAAGGTAAGTGCAATGTCAAAAATAGTAGTAGTAACTTCGTCCGATGTTGAATAGCCCCTAATTATTTCAACTAATTTCATCACAGGAACTGGATTCATAAAGTGCATACCAATCACTTTGTCGGGTCTATTTGTAGCAGCAGCAATTTTTGTAATTGAAATCGATGAAGTGTTAGAGGCTAGGAGTGTAGATGGAGAAGCAAATCGATCTAATTCTTTAAAAATAGAGAGTTTTAAGTCGCTATTTTCTGTTGCAGCTTCGATCACTAGACCTACTTCTTGAACACCTGATTCAATAGAGGTAAAAGTTTGGATGCGGCTTAAGGTGCTGTTTTTTTCTTCATTAGTCAATACCCCTTTGGTAACTTGTCGATCTAAGTTTTTTGAAATTGTAGTAAGTCCTTTTTCAAGTGCTTCTTTTGATATGTCAATTAGATTGACTTGGTAATTATGTTGAGCAAATAAATGAGCAATCCCATTTCCCATTGTTCCAGAACCTACAACTGCAATTTTTTTCATGATGTTTACGTTTATTGTTTTACGATCAGTTTATAACTGTTTATTTTTTCTTCAGCTTTTCTTGTTGCATTTTTTGCATTGATTCAAGTCTTTCCTGAAATTTAGATTTCTTTTTTACAGTTGTACTTGCCTTCACTTTTTTCTCAGCCATTTTTTGTTTTAATTTTTCTTCGTCAACAAAAAACGCTTTAATAGCAATCATAATTAAGATTGAAATTAATGTCGATATAAAGTAGTAGTAACTTAAACCTGCAGAGTAGTTATTGAAGAAAAAGATCATCATAAAAGGGAATATATACATAATCACTTTCATGTCGGGCATTCCAGGTTGCTGAGGTTGTGATACATTACTACTATTGATGTATGTATATACCAATGTAGTTACTGACATTAAAAGTGTAAACAAGGATATGTGATCTCCATAAAAAGGAATGTAGAATGAAAGTTGATAGATGGAATCAAACGATGATAAATCTTCTGCCCACAAAAATGGTTTTTGACGTAATTCAAAAGCGGCTGGAAAAAAACGGAATATTGCAAGTAAAATCGGCATCTGGATTAACATGGGGATGCATCCTGCAAGAGGAGAAGCGCCACTTTCCTTGTACAGACTCATCATCTCCATTTGTTTTTTCATTGCATCTTCTTTTTTAGGGAATTTCGCGTTTAATTCATCAATTTCTGGTTTCAATATCCTCATCTTAGCTGATGAAACATACATTTTCCATTGAATAGGAGTAAGCACTAACTTAATTACCAATGTGATTAATAAAATAACAATACCTAATGAAATACCCCAACCTGCGAAAGCATTAAACATCGGTTGAATTGCATATATGTTTATCCATCTAAACAAGCCCCAACCGTAATTGATAATGTCTTCGTAATTGGATTTGTATGAACCAAGGAGTTCATAATCATTTGGTCCGAAAAACCAATTCATTTTGAATGTTCCTGACTGTGTGTTTGGAACTGATAAATTAAGTATTGCATTGTATTTTTTAATGTTCGTATGGTATTTTGAATGCCCTTCTGGATAATTAATTATTTTTAAACTAGAGCCACTAGCATTAAAATTTGTTTCTGGTTTTAAAATAGAAGAGAAATAACTTTGCTTGAAAGCAACCCATTCTAAAGGACTTTCCATTATTTCTTCGTCGTTTGACATTTCGCTTAAATAGTCGTACTCTTTGTCTTTGTTCTTGAAACAGATGGTAGAAACTTTTCGTTGTTCACCAAGAAGACGTTCTGTTTTTGCTAAGGAAGCAGTCACATCAAGAAAGATGCTGTTTTGAGCTATTTCGTTTCCAAAACCATTAAATTTCACCTCGAAATCGAAATCGTAGGCATTTTGCTTTAAAGTGTAAATAAATTGAATTGTTTTGTCTTTTACTGGAGAAGTCTCTAAAATGAGTTTTTTAGAAGTTTTCTTTTTTATTGTAAATATCTCATTTTCAGTAGAGTATGGCTTTCCATCTAAATTAAATTTTAAGATGTTTGTAGCGTTTTTTTCTTTAAAAAAGACAAGAGAAGCGCTTGTTTTTTTCTTTGAAGCAAATTGATGATAGGTTTTATGGGTATTTAATTCAACCGTATTTAAATTAGCTCCCTTTGTATTTATATTAAGTGTTAATTTATTGTTTTTTAGTATTACAGAACTGCACTCAACTTCTTTAATATCATTTGATTGAATGATATCTGATCCTTTAGAAACATTTTTTTTCGCTACTTTCTTTAGTGAGCTTACTTGCTTTAATTTTTCAGCAACAACTTGTTCTTTTTTTGCTTTTAACTCCTGCGCCTTCATCTCTGCATCAGAAGGCTTGTTTAGGTATGTAAAAGTTACTAAAATTGCACCAATCAATCCTAGTCCAATAAGGGTGTTTTTATCCATATTAATCTTTTTTATTTGCTAAAGATGCTTTAATAAATGCCACAAATAAGGGGTGTGGTATTGCTACTGTACTTTTGTATTCTGGGTGAAACTGTGTTCCAACAAACCAAGGATGAGAAGGTATTTCTACAACTTCAACTAATCCTGATTCAGGATTTTTCCCTGTTGCAATCATTCCGTTTTTTTCAAATTGCTCTAGGTACTCATTATTAAATTCAAAACGATGCCTGTGTCTTTCTGAAATGTTTTCAGTATTATAAGCAATTGCAGTGTGTGAGTTTGGCTTTAGAGTGCACTTATATGCTCCTAAGCGCATGGTTCCGCCCATGTTAGAGATGGACTTTTGTTCTTCCATCATATTGATTACTGGATCTGGGGTTTCTTCGGCGATTTCGGTAGTATGAGCTTCTTTTAATCCCAATACATTTCGAGCAAATTCGATAACGGCGCATTGCATTCCCAAACAAATTCCAAAAAAAGGAATTTGGTTTTCACGTGCATATTTTACGGCTTTTATTTTCCCAGATATTCCGCGTGAACCAAAACCTGGTGCTACTAGAATACCATCTAGTCCACTTAGTTGTTCTTCGCTATTGTCTTTGGTTATTTTTTCTGAATGTATCCAACGTAAGTTAATTTTACACTTGTTAGCAACACCCGCATGTATAAAGGATTCGCTTATTGATTTGTAAGAATCTTTTAGTTCAACATATTTACCTACAAGTCCTATAGTAACTTCAGATGTAGGGTTTTTTAAGGTGTGTAGAAATGCTTTCCACTCATTTAAATCGGGTGTGCTTTTAGATGAAAGGTTTAGTTTTTGTAAAACAACTTTATCTAACTCTTCATCTAACATCAATAGTGGAACATCATAGATCGATGAAGCGTCTCGCGCTTCGATAACAGCATTTACATTTACATTGCAAAATTTAGCAATTTTATTTCGTAAATTTAAATCTAATGGGTGTTCTGTTCTACAACATAATATGTCAGGTTGTACACCCAATTCAAGTAACTGTTTAACTGAATGTTGTGTAGGTTTAGTTTTTAATTCTCCAGCTGCAGCAAGGAAAGGAATTAGGGTAAGGTGAATCACGATACAATCTTTTTCAAACTCCCAAAGCATTTGTCGAACAGCTTCAATGTAAGGGAGTGATTCAATATCTCCAACCGTACCCCCGATTTCGGTGATTACGATATCGTAAGTCCCTTTTTTACCAAGAATCTGAATTCGTTCTTTAATTTCATCGGTGATGTGAGGAATTACTTGAACGGTTTTCCCTAAAAACTCACCTTTTCTTTCTTTTTCAATAACGGATTGATATATTTTTCCAGTAGTTACGTTATTTGCTTGAGATGTAGGTGCATTTAAGAAACGTTCGTAATGCCCTAAGTCTAAGTCTGTTTCAGCACCATCATTTGTGACAAAACATTCCCCATGTTCATAAGGATTAAGTGTTCCTGGATCTATATTGATATATGGGTCTAGTTTTTGAATTGTTGCAGAGTAACCACGAGATTGAAGTAACTTCGCTAAAGAGGCAGATATGATTCCTTTACCAAGCGATGATGTAACACCCCCGGTTACAAAAATGTATTTTGTTGAATTAGACATAAAATTAATTTGTAACTACGGGATGCAAAGTTATAAGATTCAATAGAAATGAACGGTGTTTTAAAGATTATTTATAAACAATTTTATAATCAAAGTTTATATTTTTGTTTCTTGAATGGCCTTTTTTATAATTTCACTTGCTTTTACGATTTCGGCTTCAGTGATTGTTAAAGGGGGGGATAATCGAAAGCTATAAGGGTGCGAAAGAAACCAAAAACTGATTAATCCATTTGATAAACAATGCTTAACCACTTTTTCTACCCGTTCGAAAGAGATCATGTCAAAGGCAAACATCATTCCTTCGCGTCTGATTTCTATTATTTCTTCTTCTGACGCTAAGAGTGTTTGGAGTAACTTCCCTTTTCGTTCGACTTCGATAAAATCTACCTCGGTAGTAATTATATTTAAAAATGCATTAGCAGCAGCAGCGATTAATGCATTTCCTCCAAAAGTTGTAATGTGTCCTAGCATGGGAGAATGAGTAAATACACTTAGATTTTCTTGAGAACTCACAAGTGCTCCAATCGGTAAACCTCCTCCAAGTGCTTTGCCTAGCGTAAGTATATCAGGTATTATTCCGTATTTTTCAAAAGCAAAAAGTAATCCAGCTCTACCCATACCGCACTGAATTTCATCAAAAATGAGTAAGGTTCCTGTTTGATTACATCGGTTTTTTAATGCTTTAAGAAATGTTTGAGAGGCTGCTCGTACTCCAGCATCTCCCTGTATGGGCTCTAAAATTACCCCTGCGGTTTTTGTGGTAATTCGATCAAGGTCTTCGAGTTTATTTAAAGTTAAGAATTGAATATCGGGTAGAAGTGGTCGAAATGCTTGCTTTTTAATTTCATTCCCTGATACACTTAGTGAACCATGTGTGCTTCCATGATAAGAACCTCTGAAAGAAATGATTTCTGTTCTTTTTGTGACGCGTTTGGCTAGTTTTAATGCCGCTTCGTTTGCTTCCGTTCCTGAGTTTACTGGATAAACAGTGTTTAATGTGTCAGGAAGTAGCGAACTTAGTTTTTTACAAAATGCTAATGGTGCATCTTGAATAAATTCGCCATATACCATTACGTGTAAATGCTTTTCAGCCTGATCTTTTATTGCTTGAATGATTTTAGGGTGACTGTGACCAATATTTGTCACGGCGACACCTGCAATCATGTCCATATAGCATTTGCCTTTCTTGTCAATAATGTAAATGCCTTCTGCGTAATCAACTTCTATTAAATAGGGAAAAGGATTTGTTTGCCCCTGGAAAGAAAGAAATGCTTCGCGCGTTGAATTTTCCGACATCAATTTAACTATTCTTGCGATTAATTACTTTGTGAACTGCAGCAATGATGTGTTCTGTATCAATTTTATATTTATTCATCAACTCCATAGGGGTACCACTTTCTCCAAATGAATCAGCTACTGCAATGAATTCTTGAGGAACTAATAAATTACGGGTAATTACTTGCGCAACAGACTCACCTAAACCTCCAGCAATCATGTGTTCTTCTGCAGTAACCACACACTTTGTTTTCGAAAGCGAGTTTAACAGTGCTTCTGTATCCAGAGGCTTGATGGTGTGCATGTTTATTAATTCGACAGAAATACCTTGTTTTTCAAGTGATTTAGCTGCTTCAATGGATTTCCAAACTAAATGACCACAAGCTACAATTGTAACGTCTTTACCTTCGATTAATAGCTCTGCTTTTCCAATTTCAAACTTCTTCTCAGGATGAGTAAATATTGGCATAACAGGTCTTCCAAAGCGAAGGTATACTGGACCTTCGTGTGCAGCTATTGCAATCGTTGCTTGTTTTGTTTGGTTATGGTCTGCTGGAACGACTACCGTCATATTTGGTAACATTTTCATCATTCCGATGTCCTCTAATATTTGATGGGTTGCTCCATCTTCGCCTAAGGTTAATCCTGCATGAGAAGCACATATTTTAACATTCTTGTTAGAATATGCTACAGATTGTCTTATTTGATCGTATACGCGACCTGTTGAGAAGTTCGCAAAGGTTCCTGTGTATGGAATTTTACCACCAATAGTCATTCCCGCAGCCATGCTGATCATGTTTGCTTCTGCAATTCCTACTTGGAAAAAACGTTCTGAAAAATCTGCCGCGAAGGCATCCATTTTTAATGACCCTGTTAAGTCGGCACATAAGGCAACTACATTTGGGTTTGTTTTACCTAATTCATGCAATCCTTCTCCAAATCCAGAACGAGTGTCTTTATGACCGTAAATTTCAATTTCTATCATGTTTTGATGTTAAAATGTTAAATTGATTGTTTTATTTGAGTATATTTTGAAGTCAGAAGTATACGAATATACAGTTGACTTTACGTTTTTCTTTCTATAAATGATACGATAAGTTCCTGGTTGAAGTTGCCATTGACCGCTTTTCAAATAAGGGCTTAGATTACATACCCAATCCCAGTATCCATCTTTGTTTTTAGTAAGTATTTGCGCTATTAGTAAATCATTTGTTTCATATGCCATGATTCCCGGAGGATCAATTTCATAGGTATTTGTTTTGTTTTGTTTAATCTCAACAGTTGCGTAAATTCTTGGAAGAGTTAAGATTTCAATAGCGTATTTACCAACAATGTATTTTTCGGATAAGTTAATGGCTTGAACATTCAATGTTGTTGTGGGATTTGCCAATTCGATGACTCGTGTAGGGATATTAAATTCTTGCATGGAATTTATCGATTTTATTTTAAGGAATCCTTGAGGAGCATCAATTTTAATTGTATTGTGAATGTTTTTTTTTATTGTAATGTTTGACATTGTTTTCCTTGGAATGGTATTTAAAACAAGATCATATGTGAGTGAAGGGTCTAGAATGAGTGTGTCAGGATTCCCATAACGATTTAAAGTGTGTTGAAATTGGTATTTTAACTCATTTGTACCGGCTTTATAAAGAAGAAAGGATACATCGGTCTCCAAAGGTTTTCCTTCGCTATTGTTTAGGTTTAGTTGAACTGTTGTATTAGTTAATACTTTATTGACAACATTGTTTAATGCATTTTTAAAAGAGTTCTTCGAATCGGCCTCAGAATAACTACCAATGCATTTGAATTGCTCTAAGTAAGAAAGATCAAGCCCTAGTCCAATAACAAATGGAGTTATACCTACTTTTTTATCGTGGAGTTTTTTTGCCATAAGACAAGGGTCGTTGTCACAAGCTTCTAGTCCATCGGTAATTAAAATAATCACATTTCGTGACTCTAGATCGGGGAAGTCTGCAGCTGCAGCTTCTAATGAACGCGCTATTGGTGTAGTTCCTTTTGCCTTTAGTGTTTTAATGAAACTTTTTATTAAACTAAAATTATCAGGACCAAATGGAATCTCTAATTTAGTATCATTACAATCTTGATAAGTAGCTGTGATAGGAGTCTGATGCCCATAAACACGAAGTGCAAGTTCTATGTTTTCACTTTTTGATAAACTATCTACAGTTTGGATCAATAGTTCTTTTGCTGCCTCTATTCGCGTTTGATCCCCCCAAGGAGCATTCATGCTATTTGATGCGTCTAATATGAAAAGTATTCGGGTGAGTTTTTCTTGTCCGCTTGCCAAAAGAGAACATATTAGAAATAGTATGCTAAAAAGATGTTTCAATTAATAATCTCCAAGTGTTTCTTCTAATTGATTAAGGGCATCTTCTAGTTGAGCTGCATTTGGAGCAACACCATGCCATTTATGACTTCCTTCCATAAAGTCTACCCCTTTTCCCATTTCTGTTTTCATGATAATTACGGAGGGCTTTCCCTTACCGGAACCTTCTTTTGCTTTTTTTAGTGTTTCTTTAATTTCATCAATGTTGTGTCCGTCCATTTCATAAACAATCCAACCAAAAGCATGCCATTTGTCAGCGAGACTTCCAAGAGGCATTACATCTTCGACATCGCCATCTATTTGTCGTCCATTAAAATCGATAGTAGCAATTAAATTGTCAACTTTTTTACCAGCAGCATAGATAGCGGCTTCCCAAATTTGTCCTTCTTGCAACTCTCCATCACCATGAAGGGTGTATACAAGGGATGAATCTTGATTTAATTTTTTTACTTCTGCTGTTCCAATAGCACAGGATAAACCTTGACCAAGAGATCCTGAAGCCATTCTAATGCCAGGGAGTTTTTTGTCTGTACTTGGGTGTCCCTGAAGTTTTGACCCTAACTTCCTAAATGTACCTAAGAGGTTTTTCGGGAAATAACCTGCTCGAGATAAAACACTATACCAAACTGGAGAAATATGTCCATTTGATAAAAAGAAAATATCTTCATTATGACCATCCATCGAAAATGGGCTAGGATTATGATTCATAACATCGAAATAAAGTACTGTTAAAAAGTCAGTGCATCCAAGTGAACCTCCAGGGTGACCCGAATTTACTCCAGCAACCATTCGAACGATGTCTCTTCTAACTTGTGATGTGATTTTTTTTAATTCGATTGTATCCATAGTGTTTTTTTTGCAAATTTAAAGTTTTCCTTTTGATAATGTACCTTTATTTTTAGCTAAATATCTTATTTTGCTAACTGATTAAATTTTATGTTTTTGAATTTAATATTTCAACTATTCATCTAAATCAAGAAGCTTTATTTTAATTCACTAATCGCTTTTTCAGTTCCTATTTTTAGGGTTATATAATCTATTTCTTTTTTTGAATTTCGAGCAGGTGAATATGCTCTTCCGTAGAATATAATTTGAAGATGGAGTTTATTCCATCTTTTTTTTGAAAATGTTTTTTTTGCGTCTTTTTCAGTTTCAATCACATTTTTACCACTCGTAATCCCCCATCGAGTTAATAGACGGTGAATATGAGTGTCTACTGGAAACATGGGGTGACCAAATGCTTGAGACATAACTACAGATGCTGTTTTATGTCCAACACCAGGTAATTCCTCAAGTAAAGCAATGTTTTCCGGTACTTCTCCAGCATACTTATCAATCAAGATATGGGAGAGCGTATAAATTGCATATGCTTTTTTGGGTGATAAACCGCAAGGACGAATAATTTGCTGTATTTCGTCAATGCTAAGTAGGATCATTTCAAAAGGCGAACTTGCTTTTAAAAATAAAATAGGTGTTATTTTATTTACACGTTCATCCGTGCATTGAGCTGATAGCAAGACAGCGATTAATAAGGTGAATGGACTGTTATGATTTAATGGAATGAGTGTAGTGGGAAAAAGTTTTTCTAATTCTGTTACTATGTAATCTGCTTTTTCTTTCTTTGTCATCAAATAATGTGTATAATGATTTTTCCTTGTTTTAGAAAGTTAAGTAATAGTCGCGTTTTTTATAAAATCAATTCGGATATCGAGTTTGAAGAATTAACTTTTATTGGAAATAAGGTAAAGCACAATTTAATTTCAGCTATTCAATTCCCTGAATTGTTAAAAATTAAAGACATGCTTAGTTTAAATACACCATCTTATCTTTTATCGTCAAAGAAAGAATGGGAATCTTATATTAATGATCGAACGAAATAATTTTTTTCTAAAATAGTTTATTTAGAATTGAATATTTTTTTAAACCATGGTTTTTCAATTTCTTCCAAAACACCGTATCCATATCCATATCCATATCCGTATCCATATCCATATCCACGTTTATGTTGAGTACCATTCAGAAGTACTGCCATATTAGGTAGTTTACCTTCTTTATATAAGGTTTCCGGAATGGTGAGTAATCGTTTATCTAGGTATTCTGTACGTGTCACATAAATGATGATGTCTGAATATTTTGTTATGAGTAATGTGTCAGTAACTGGTCCTACGGGTGCAGTATCAACCACAATGTAATCATAGGATTCTTTTAAGGTATCAAAAAGTGTCTGCAAACGATCATTCATGAGTAATTCAGAAGGATTTGGAGGGATATCTCCAGAAGGCAATATGTCAAATGGAGTTATTTGGTTTGCTGGTAAAATTAGTTCTGAAAGATCTAATTTCAAATTCAAAATGTAATTTGTAACTCCTTTTTTATTAGTTAAATTTAAATATTCCAATAGTTTAGGAGCTCTTAAATCCATCCCAATAAGTAGCACTCTTTTTTTTGTCAAAGCGAGAGTGGATGCTAAATTAAGTGACACAAATGATTTACCTTCTTTTGCAATGGTGGAAGTAGTAAATATGACTTTGCAATTGTCTTGTATTGTTGCGTTTAAAAAATCAAGGTTTGTTCTTAATAATCGGAATGATTCTGAGATACTATTGTTTGAATGAGTTGATATAACAATTTTATTCGTCGTATTATCCATTTCTGACAATGGTATATCCCCTATATAGGGGAGGTTAAAATTATCTAAGTCTCTTTTACTATGTACTTTGGTGTCTAATAGTTTCTGAACATAGATTATAAGAATAGGAAGGATTAAACCAATTAGGATTGCGATTAATACGATTATTTTCTTTTTTGGAGAAACAATTACTCCATCGCTATATGCATAATCAATTATTTTAGTATTAGACAGAGTAACAGCTAAGGATAATGATGTTTCTTCTCTCTTTTGAAGAAGGTAAAGGTAGAGGGATTCTTTGATTTGTTGTTGACGCGCTATTTCCTTAAAATCTTTTTCTTGTCTTGGGGCAGAAGTTAGCTTAGATTCAATTTCATTGTTTTGTCTTTCTAATGCATTGTTTTTGATTTTTAACGAGTTTCTTTGATTGAACAAACTTTGCTTTAGGTTTGAACGTAAACCGGAGATTTGATTGTCTAAATTTAAAAGAATTGGATTTTTTTCACTTGAATTGTTAGAGAGTTTGTTTCTTTCAAGTTGAAGCGAATTTATAGACTCTACTGTTTTTTCAATGGAAGGATTTGCAATACCTATGTTTGAGGGTATTAATTGCCCTTCTTTGTTAGAGGATACAAAATCATTTATGTATTCAGCTAATTTTAATTGAGTAGAATTTTCAAGAAGTAATTTATCGTTCTCACTTTCGTTTTGAAAAAATAATGCCGCATTTGTACTTAGGTCAAATATCTTATTTGATGATTTGAAATCGGAAACTGAATGTTCCACATCAGACAATTCTTTTGTTATGAATGTTAAACGTTCATTTATGAACAAAAGTGTGTTTTTTGCCACTTGATTTTTATCAGATATAGCATCTTTTGAATGTTGATCTATGATGGTATTGATAATCGCTTTTCCTTCATCTATATTGGCTGTTTTCAGTTCTATTTTTATGGCACTAGATTCTACATTTACCGCATCGATTTTAATTTGTTTTTGATAACCATCAATAACATCATCAAATTTTGAAATTTTAATTACAACACTTTTTTGTATTATCGCAGTTAAATTTGTGTTTTTTGGAAGTATAATTATTTCTCCAATCGAACTTTTAAATTTTTTGCCAAATAGCTGTTGACTGCTTGTTTTATGAATTTCATCTTTAAATGAAAATGATGAAGGACTCAAAATTTTAATATTAAATAAGGCACTTTTGTCGAAGATAGAGGAGTCTCCGTTAACTAAATTTAATGTTATATACGTATTATTAAAAAGTTTTTTCTTTATAAAACCCAGATCCTCACTATAAGAAATATTAGTTTTAAGTTCGGCAACTACTTTAGATAAAATGGTCCTGGATTTAAGTATTTCAATTTCGTTTTCAAGTTTGCTTTTTACTCCACCTAAGTCAAATCCCATATCGGAAAATGAACTAAGTTGCGATGTTAAATTGTCTTTTTGATCGTCTTTAACTAAAATACTAGCGGATACACTATAATTAGGAGTTGAATAATGTAAGTAAATAAAAGATAAAGTTATTGTTATAAATGTAGATAAAACAAGCCATTTCCAATGTATAAGGTATGGAATCAATAAATCTTTGATATTGATATTTGATTCTATCTCGTTGATATCTTTATTTTCAATCATTTAGATAATACGTTTATTGTTGTTATTAATAAGGATGCAACTGATATAAACACTCCTGCAGCTGAACTTACTGCCGAAGAATTTATTTTTGATTTATTTGCTTCTATATAAATAATGTCATTTTGATTCACATAGTAAACAGGAGAGTTTAAAATAGCTTTACTTGTTAAATCTATCCTATATTCTTTTTTGATGTTGTTTTCTTCTCGTATTACAAGAATGTTTTTTCTGAGTGCTGAAATATTTAAATCACCTGCTACTCCAAGTGCTTGAATTAGTGTGAATCGATCGTTTGGAATTTGAATCGTTCCAGGATTTTTAACATCTCCCAAAATAGTTATTTTAAAATTCTGAATTTGTATGGATACAATTGGAGATTTTAAATAGGTTTGAATTTCGGTTTTAATAAGTTCTGTTGCTTCCTCGATATTGAGTCCTGTTAATTTTATTTTTCCAATCAACGGGAAATCGATTTCTCCCTGTGAATTTATTAAATAACCGTTTTGAGTAGGTGTACCTGCAGTATATCCTCTGTTAGTGTTTGTTGATGATGGGAAATTAAATAGTTTTAATGATTCCTCTTCTGCACCAAATACAAGTATACTTAAAAGATCATCTGGTTTTAAAGTGACTGATGTTTTTGATGTCGTAACATTATTATCACTGTTGCCTTGGAAATAGATAAAGTCTTTACTTTTTGCACATGAAGTAAATAGTAAAACAAAAAAAGAGATATATATGATCTTCATTAATGTAAATTTGTTCAAAAAATAGAGCTAATGTACTAATTATTTTGGGTTACTTATTAAATTATCAAAAATTAATAAGCATTTTTATCTTTAAGAATGATCTTCATTATAGTAATCATTATTATTTTAATATCAAGTGTGAAAGACCAATTTTCGATATACCAAACATCTTTTTTTATTTTGTCCTTCATTTCTTGTAATTTTTTACTTTCATCAATATATCCAGTTGCTTGTGCCCATCCAGTTATACCAGGCTTAACAAAATGTCTAACTAAATACTCATCTACTATTATTGAGTATTCCTCTGTGTGTTTTAGCATATGGGGGCGTGGACCAACTACTGACATGTCACCAACAAATACGTTCATAAATTGTGGAAGTTCATCTATTCGTGTCTTTCTAAGAAATTTTCCAAAAGGAGTAATTCTTGGGTCATTTTTCAAAGTACCCGTCGAGTTATCAAACTCATTTACGTACATGGTTCGAAATTTTACACAGTTAAAAACTTTATTATCTTGCCCAGATCTTTTTTGAATAAAAAAAACAGGACCCTTTGAAGATATTTTTTGAATAATAACAATTATAGGAAAAATTAAAGGATATAAAATTAATATAACAAGTAAAGAGAATAAAAGATCAAATAATCGTTTAAGGATAATATTAGTTTGTTTTTCTAAAGGTTCCTTTCTTAATATTAATATAGGGTTATCACCATAAAAGTCAATTGTTAATCTATTGTTGAAAATGTTTTCTTTTTGAAAATCAGGTACAATTTTAAAGCGAATGAAGTTTGAATCACAAAATTTAACAACTTTTCTAATTTCACTTTGTTCAAAATTCGCCATAGAAAAATAGATTTCATCCACTTCATTCTTTTCACAAAATGGATACATGTCATTGTATGAACCAAGAAGAATAATCGATTTATCGTTATGAATTTTCATTTGTTCATTTGAAAAAAAACCTAAAACTTTGTATCCAAATGAGAGTTCACTGTTTAATGTTTTAAAAAGTTCTACAGTGTTTTGATTTATTCCAACAATTACTACTTTTTTATTATTAACACCTTTTTTCCTAAGAGATTTCAATATGTAAATTTGAAGCACTCTAAGTAGAATAAAAACAATTGAAAAAAGTATTGAATAATTTATAATAAATAAAGTTGAAATTTTAACATACCTAAGAAAAAAAACATCTAAGAATAGGATTAATAAATACACTAACACAAGATTAATTGTTCTAGATAATATTTTAGCTGCATTTTCAAATCTAAGTATTGAATATATACCATATACTCGTGACAAAAGGAGCCAAATTAGATTTGAATATAATATAAATGGAAAAAGATTTTTAGGTATTTGAAATGACGTATTTAGAATATCTGTTGAAATATATTTAGAAATAAAGAAGCATGTGTTTATTGTTATAATATCAGAAATAAATAAGACATGCTTGTTATATTTCGTTAATTTAACTATTACTCCTGATGAATATTTCAATCTACATATTTATTTTTCCAAATATACTTATAATTTAAATTAATATTTTAAGATATTGTTAATTTAAATTAAAATTTTCTTTTTGGTAGTGTCTTAAACAATGTGTAGACTAGGTTACTTTTAGGAAATATGATTACGAAAGCAGTTATAAATATGATTTTAAAATCTACTATAAAATTAAAATTAGATTGGTACCATTGTTCAACCTCACCTTTAAAAGGGTAAATTTTATTAGTGTAAAATTCCCAAGTATCTTCTCCTTTATTTTTTATAATTGTAATTAATTCCTCTTCATCACGAAAAATAATAGAACCAATTCCCGTTAAACCAGGTTTTACATTGTAAATTACAGATTGAACTTCAGAAGGATAGGCATTAAAACTGATAGGCATTACTGGTCTTGGTCCAACAAAACTCATTTCACCCATTAAAATATTGAGCAATTGAGGTAATTCATTGATTTTGCTTTTCCTTAAAAATCCGCCCATAGGCGTTATCCGAGGGTCTTTAGTAGTTGTAATCACTCCACCAGCCATATTTGGACTGTTTTTGAGCATGGTTGCAAATTTAAGGATGTTAAATTCTTTATTTTTTAATCCGATTCTTGTTTGTTTGTAAAAAATATAACCTTCACCAGTTAATTTTAATCCAATCATAATTGGAATTAACAAAGGAGATAAAATAATTAATAAGATGGATGAAAGCACAATATCACAAAATCGTTTAAATATTAAATACATAAAAATTACATTTTTTGGTCTAAACTTTTTCCTGTTTCAATGTGTTGAAAATCAGGTAAATATTTTTTTAAACTTTCAACTATTGACATTTTATCATATGGTCCTGAATTCATTACATTTTTCAGATCATTTAGACAATCTTCGATTTGAGATATGGAAACTTTTCTAGCATTTTTAATTACGCCTAAACTTTGAAAATGTTCTAAATCTAATTCATCTGTTTCTGTAAAAAATTCCTCGTATAATTTTTCTCCGGATGTATCAGATTCAAAAAAGTAAACGGGGTAAGGTTTTGTTTCATCTAGTTTTGATGCTATTTGTCTAGCTTCTTGATCCGATGCGCAAAGTTGAATTTTTCTGTTGGAAGCTTTGAAAAAATCGATCGTAATTTCTTTGAAGTAAACTTGTTCCTCTTCTTCTAAATTAGGGAAAAATATTTCACCACTTTTACCCAACATACATGCCAGCATGCAAATTTGACCACTTTCTTCTGGTGATACAAAAAAACGTTTTACATCTGAAGGACAAGATATAGGTTGATTTTTAAACAAACGTTCTACATAACCTGCTAATAAAGAACCATTCGAAAATGCAACATTTGCAAATCGAGCGGTTGTAATCTGGATTTCTGAACTGTAAGCCATTATCACCTCTTCCATTAACTTCTTGGAGGCACCCATTACATTAACTGGGTTTGCAGCTTTATCAGTAGAAACACAGAAAAAATGTTCAGGTTTGTTTTTAAGTAATAAATCTAGAAATGTTTTTGCTTTAAATACATTGTTTTCTATCATTGCTTCAATTGAAAACTGATCTTTTTCACTTCGAACATGTTTATGAGCTGCAAAATTGGCTACTATGTGAAATGGCCCGTGTGAAAGAAACATTTTTTCAAAAACCGGATCACCAAAACTCATTGGATACGTAATGAATTGCTCGGGAATAAACTGTCCTTCTTCGCTTCGAAGTTCTCTCGTTAATTCAGTTAATCCATTTTCATTTATATCAACTACGACTAATTTAGAAGGTTTAAATTTTAAAATAGCTTTAATGTAAGATGATCCAATTGTTCCTGCTCCGCCAATAACAAGTACATTTTTACCATTTATTTTATCTTTTAGAATTTCTTTATTGTTTTCTATATCATTAATAAAAAGGCTTTTAAGTCTTTTGGTGATATACATTCTAATAAAATTTGGAATGTCTATTAAATTCATAATTAATTATTTTGAAAATATTGATTTTTAGGTAAATCTGTATAAATCTTCGTTAAAATTTTACTCTTAGGGTTGAATACAACGACAATTGTAATAAAAATAAGAGAAATATCCAAAAAAAAGTTTTGTCTTTTGGCATACCAAACTTCTAACTGACCCTTAAATGGGGCAATATCTTCTTTATAACATGTAACAGCATCTTTTTTAGAATGTTTCAGGAAATTTTCTTCGTCTCTAAATACAATTGAGCCAATTCCAGTAATTCCGGGTTTAACATTTCTTATTTCGTATTGAATTTCGTGACTGTAATAAGCATAATTTTTAGAAGTAGTCGGTCTTGGACCAATAACACTCATATCACCTAAAAGGATATTAATAAATTGAGGCAATTCATTAATTTTAGTTTTTCTCAAAAAATTACCCATGGGTAAGACTCTTGGGTCGTTTGCGGTGGTAACGTCACCTCCAGGCAAATTAGAACTATTTTGAAGCATTGTTGCAAATTTATAAAGACTAAATGTGATTTTATTTTTCCCAACTCTTTCTTGGATGTAGAATACTTTACCTTCACCCGTTAATTTAAGAAGAATAATAATTGGAATACAAAAAGGAAAAATAAGTATCAAAATAATTAGTGCAAAAATTATATCGAAAATTCGTTTTAAAATCATTAGTTTGTTATTTTAATTGTTGAGTATGCAGGTATTATTTCTTTAGAAGAAATTTGAACGTTATTTCCTATAAATGTATTTTCTCCAATTGTAGCTCCACCAGTAATCCTAACTCCAGCCATTAAAAAACAATTTTTTTTAATAATTGTGTCATGATGAATAGAAACGCCAACATTCAAATAACAAAAATCATCAATTATTATTTCGGTTGACAACACACATCCTTCCGCAATGAAACAACCTTTGCCTATTTTTACAGACTCAGTATCATAAATTGAAGCTTTTGGATGAACAAATGAGATAAAATTTAAGTTTTCAATTCCTTCTAGTTCAGATATTATTTTTGATCGAATTTGACAATTACTGTTTGCAATTATGACATCCACTGGATATTTTATATTTTTTAAAAATTCATTATTTCCAATAATTTTAATTGATTTAACAGCTCCCTCAAAATTATCGATGTAGAAAATATGTTGATATTTTTCACACTCACCAGCAGATTTTAAAGTTGCTAAAATCTCTCGGCCAAGTCCTCCAGCACCAATTATGTATAGTTCTTTGATCATTTTGACATGTAGTATTTTTTAAAACCTCCTAATCCCCATGAAATAGTATAATAAAGCGATTGAAACCAATTCAACTTTTCATTTTGATTCAAAAACTTCCAATGTTTAAAGATTAAATAAAATTTATTACTCGTAGCCGAATTAATATGCTGTCTGTAAAATGCTGTTTCAACATCAAGTGGATCAGAAACATGCCCTTTTTTTAATATTGAAAGCCATAAAGCATAATCTTGTTTTTTTCTTAAATCAGGCATGTAAAATTTTCCAATTTTCTTTTGATTGTACATTGCTGTTAAACAACTTATTTCTGTCCTTTTTAAAAGATCTTTGTATTTAATAGGGAAATTACTTACGTGATATGTCTTTTTAATTGTGGTGTCATTTTCATCAATAAAACCATATGAAGTGTGAGAAAAAACACTTTCTTTTTTTTCCATAAAATCAACATGAAGTTGAAGCTTTTCAGGAATCCATATGTCATCACTATCTAAAAAAGCGATGTATTCACCATTTGCAATTTCAATTGCCTTGTTTCTCGTGGGTCCTGATCCTTGATTAGTTTCTGAAAAATAACACTTGATACGGCTATCTTCTTTTTCAAGTTTTTTTAATATATCTTTGGTGTCATCTTTTGATAAGTCGTCAACTAGAATCCATTCCCAATCTTGAAAGGTTTGATTCAAAACTGACTTTGCCGTTCTTTCTATGAATTTACCAGAATTATATGTAGGTGTTACTATAGATACTTTCATGACTGTTATAGTTTATTTCCTTTAATAAATTTGAAAAATTAAAGAAAATTAAAATTAATTTATTTCCAATAATTTCAGTTACATTAAGTTGTTTTTTAATTGTGAAAAAAAATAAATTTCTTAAACATCTGATTACAATTTTTTCATATGAACAATGAAGTGCAAATTTACTGAATCATCACAATAAGGTTCTTGACTATCATTTTTTTTAAAACGAGACATTATAGAAAATTCCATATTAATTATTATTAAGTAATAAAGATTGAAGCATTTTAATTTTAGTTTCAACTTCATTAATCGAACCAATATAATACTCTAATTTCGAGGAATCATATGTGATTTTTCTTTCTTTGATGGCTGCTAATAAATCACTGATATTAGTAAACTCGTCTAAGATTAAACCATTTTTTAAAAAGCCATAATTATCAATTGAATCAGATAACATGCTACATTTATAAACCAATTTACCTGAAAATATCGCTTCCAATGGAACGGCTGACTCGTTTGTTAAAATAATTTCTGATCGATTTAAATCTTCCCAAATTGTTTTTCCTTTGCTTATTTTAAAATTAGGAAATTCAAAATTAATTTTTCTCGAATCAGCTGGATGTGGCCGCAAGATTATATCAAAATCAGGAGCTAATTTTTTCACAATTGTTTGAATTTGTTGAACATCATCTAACAAATTTGAACAAATTAAAATCGTGTTTTTTGATTCTGTTTTTGAATTTTCTATGTTCAAAAATCTTAAATCAAAAAAAGTCAAAATTTCTTTATTTTTGGTGTTTCGATATTTTTCAATACTATGCTGACTGAAAAGAACGTTTAAATC
This sequence comes from Chryseobacterium gleum, assembly GCA_945897755.1. Taxonomy (GTDB): domain Bacteria; phylum Bacteroidota; class Bacteroidia; order Flavobacteriales_D; family Crocinitomicaceae; genus CANHVK01. Next base: position 33,120 of record CAMDGH010000009.1, read on the forward strand.
ATGGTATAATTCAGGGAAATTCTGATTAACAGGGGCATGTTGAATATAAACTGATTTTACGTTGCTTCTTTTTGCCAAAGATTCAAGCAGAACATTGTATGGTGAATGGTCATTATATTGCACTACGGTTTTTAAATCTTTTAAAAGTAGAGTGAATATTGGTTTTAGTCCAATCGCTTTTAATAATCTTATTTGATTGTTAAACAAAACAACATCACTCAAAGCTCGAAAGAGAGAAATAATAAGAATTGGGGTTTCTGAACAAACAGCTAAATAAATTAATTTATTATTTAAACTGATTTTTGTTTCATTTTTGTTTAAGATTGATTTATTGGAAAGCAAAACAAAGGGCATTTGTAAGCCATTATTTTGAAGATGATGGTGAATAATTGATTGATTATAAGAAAAGATAAAAGCGGATAATTCGTTTGGTTTTGAAAGCTTTTTAATTTTTAGGTTAAGTATCAATTTGAAGAGTAAAAATAATCCTGATAAAGTTAGAATCAAAGAAAAGATAAGTAATGGAAACCAATATATACCTCCTTTACCATTGTCAAATTTTCTCCTTAAAGAATAATTTTCTTTATAATACTTAAAACTATCTTCAATTATCATGTTTGCTTTTCTAATTTAGCAAGGACTATTATTCTATCTAATAACCCAAAAAAGAAAAATGAATAAATAAAAGTTGGGCCTATGAAATTTATTAAATCTACGGGACTTTCAAACATAGGAATTAAGTAATATAGAATAATAATATTTAATAAATTCGAAAATTTATATTGTTTATTACGATATTGGAAACCTTGATTAAAATATCTAAGAATAAAAATTGTGTAAAACACCATGAATAGCAAATTGAAAGGAAAATAAGGAATATAAAAAAAACTTGCTATTAAGCCTGGTGAAGCACCAGTTCTTTCACGCGTATCCATAGAGAATATTTGAAGGTAATTCATTCTATTAACACTCCAGACTTTATGTCGTTCATTCAAATCTTCTTTTGAACCCATGATGGTTTGTATCCTTCCACTGGTGTTTGAAAAAATACCGTTGAGTGATTCAAAGGATCTTTCATTGTCAAAAGGATCTTTTTCACCTAAAATGATAACTGAAATATACCAAGTTGATATTCGTCTTACAGTATTGATGTAAAGCTCTGTTGTTTGATTTATATCAGAAAATTTTTCAGTAGCTTCATCAGTACCAGTTTTATTCGCATTACCAATAAAAATAATAGTTAATCCTATAATTATTAAGATAAATATCTTAAATACTTTAGCGAACAATTTTATTTTTTTATCTTTTTTTATAAATAATATTTTATGTCTTTTTATACCAATAAAAAAGGATATAATAATGTATAAGATATCTAATGAACCCATTATTGATAAGATGTAAGATAGTGATACTAACAAACAAATAATATATTCATGTTTTTTAATTTCTAATGAGTTGATGATTTTTAAGATTATGAAAAAAGTATAAGCCTTGAAATAGGATTTAAGTGCCAATAAAATAATTATTTCGAATCCTTCACCGCTTACCGTTTTTCCACCAGTGTGTCTAAAAGTTAGGTTGTAATTTACAAAAAAATTAAGTGAAAGCAAAAACAAAGCAATTAACAAACAGTAATTTAAAATCTTTTTTTCTAAAATTTCTCCTATCCTATTAAAGTAAAATAACTTTCTACCTACACCTACTGTAATACGCTCGAATAGAACAAGTAGTATGATAAAAGTGACAATAAAAAAAGCGGGTAGAATAGAACTTGTTTTTTTGAATACTAAATTATATTCTTCACGAAAAAAAAGATGACTTACAAATGGAATTAAATAAAAAAGAAAAATATAAAACAGGAAAAAATTAATCGTTGTCTTTGATAATTTATTTGTGTACACTTTAATTTCAAGCATTTTCTCAGAATTTTTTTTTACTGCTTTTTGCTAATTTCATAAAAGCTTTTTCATAAAATGTGTATACCAAATAACTAAAAATCAATGTCTCAGTTATCAATAAGGGGATTTTAATATAAATGTTCAAAGCGAAAAACTTTTTCTCGAAAATCTTAATTAATTGATTTGAAACCGTATATATAATAGGGTGTAATAAATATACAGAAAAACTTACCTCTCCAAGAAAGCAAAAGATTTTGTGAAAATTTTTTGGTATTTCAAATGTTATTTTATAAAACGAAAAGCAAATTAAAATACATAGAAAAGAATATAATATTCTATTGTAATCTTTAACTAAGTTGATGGTAGGACCGCTTGCTGGATAAAAAGTGAAAATACAAAATGATGAGATTAAAATAGCAACTAAAATCCAATTATTAATTTTCATCTCCGAAAAAAAAACGCCAATTAAGAATCCGCTTAAAAAAAGAAAAAGCTGATTCAATGGGTTTACGTAAATATGCCATTGGCTTTTATCCAATAAATCTTTGCCTTCAGTGTAACCATAAAAAGCAAAGTGAATAAAGATGGAAAAGACAAATAAACTAAAAATACATAGTGATATTTTAGATTTTAGATTTAAAAAAACAAAAACCGGGATAAATAAATAAAACACCAATTCATTACCAATTGACCATGCGCCTGTTGCATAATAATTACTCCAATCAAATAAACCAGATAATCCTGTTATGTTTAAAATTAACTTAGGATAATCAGGTGCTTTCAATGTAATTGCGAGACCTAATATTGTTGCTAAAAACAATAACGGTATTATTCTGAAAAACCTCTTTTTAAAGAAATCAGATATAGATTCTACATTGAACCTTAAGCGATTATTGTAAACATGATAGAGCGTTAATCCACTTAGGACATAAAAAATGGCCACACCGTAAAGTCCAAACTTGCCTAAAAAGTGTGAAGAATTAAATTTACCAAAGGTCCAAGACATGAAATGGTAGAACATTATTCCAAACGCAGATAAACCTCTTAAGTAGTCTAAATTATGTATTCTGTTCATTAATAATTAATTTTAACAATTGAGGAGCAAATGGAACCTCGGACATGTAATTTGTAGCAGCATACCTACTTCCAGATAAAATTGGTTTACCTCTGTGGAGACCACTTGTATCAGCAATGATGAGCATTCCAGCTTTTCCTTTAAAATCAAATACTTCCACATTTAACTTTTCTTTTAAATCTTCAATCTCTTTTTCTGAATATCTATATTCTGAAAACTTTTTTTGTAAAACTCGATTATATTTTAACTTATTGAAAACCGTATGTGATTTTGAAATATACTGAAAACAACCATTTTTATCATCAACATCACAAAGGTATAGTATAAATTTTAATTGTCTTCTATTCATTGTATCTCGATGCCATCCACCTCCACTACCAAGATTATCTTGAGTAAAAGTAACTCGATTTGTCATGATAAATTGATGAATTTTATTTTTATTAATATATTTTTTAAAAACATTAACCAAAATTTTAGCTGAAAATAAGTTTTTGAAATTTTTATTTACATTTTCAACTCCATGTATTCTGATATCACTATTAAATTTATCTCTCCACACATAATCTTTTTCACACATCAAATCAATTTCATTTCTCAATTTTTCACATTCTTCTACAGTGATAAAATTCTCTATGGCTGTAAATCCATTTTCTCTTACGTTTTTGAGTGAATCAACCTCTATTTTAATATTTGAAGATAAAATGTCATTCATTTTATACTTCATTTCGGAAATAAAATATTTCATTTTAGTTCATTTTTAAATTGTTAAACTTTATTTTTTTTAAACTTACCAAACAAACTAATGTTATTAAAATTAAAATCAGTGATTTCAACCACATGAATTTTTCGTAATCAAACCATGATGAAAACATGAACAATATAAGCACATAAATAATCATAGAACCTGTTTGAATATACAATAATATCATTGACTTTTTATAAAAAAAATGAATTGGATTTATAAAATGATAAATCGCTTGAAAGAAAAATCCTATTGACAATATAAATATAAAGTAATAAGAATTTTCAATTTTCATAAAATCATTATGTATTAAATTAAGTGTTGCAAGCAAGTAAAACATGAAAAAAGGAACTATGACTTGTATCACAAAAATCACCGATAATGACTTTAAAATTTGTTTGAAAGTTTTTTTACTAATTTTACTGTTTTCAGCTAACTCCTTATACATTTTAGGTTGAATAGTCTTTTTCATGGCCTCAACAATAATTGTTGGTGAATTTGTTAAGGTATAAATAAACGAATAATAGGCTAAAAAATTTAATGAAAAACCTGAAGCAAGAATCGCAAATTTATCTAAGCCATTTACCAAAGATGTGGATAAACCATAGACAGATAAAGAATAAAATTCTTTTAAATCACTTTTTTTGTTTTGGCTTTTAAAATCTACTAAATTCACTGTTTTGAGGAGGCTCGGAATGTGACTTAAAATAAAAATTAGTGTTAAATTTAAATAACTAATTTTTCCATATACTGAAATTACACCTAAAACTATTAATCCAAAAACCAAAAGTCGTATGAGCGAGTAAGTAAAATATTTTTTATCTTCTGACCTAAATCTGAAAAACAAACCTAAATATGAGTAAAGCGAAATACACAATAATGCGGGAATTTCTATGAAAATAGCTGTTGAAATTTTCCCGAAAAACACATAATACATTACTGAAAAAAAGATAAAAAGTAAAAAAACATGTTTGTAATTATAGATGAACATGTTTTGATTATCATCTTCCAGGTTGTAAAAATTACGAGAAAAAATAGTCATAATTGGTGTTGCACAAACAGCATTTATGATTAATATAAACTGATAAAACAAAGACCATTTTCCATATTCCTGCACTAACATGAATTTAGTTAAAAATGCTGAAATAATAATTGGCAGTCCTTTGTCAAAAAGTGACCCAAAAAGATTGTAAAAAACGGATTTTCCCAATTTAGTCAATATTTTTTAAGTCAAAACGTTCACCTTTTTCAATAGTTTTATTAACTGCTTTTCCGAGAATATCATTATAATATTTAGGATGTAATCCAAATCCTGGTCGAATTGATCGAACATTATCTTTTGTGATTGTTTCTCCTGCCACCATGTCCTTAACTACATATAAAGATCTTGAAAAGTCTTTTCCTTTTAATTGTTTTTCGGTGAGATTATAATCAACTTTTCCGATTGCTTTTTCAGCTTCTCTTACTGAAATAACCATTTCAGTAAATTCCTTTTCATTCATTGAGAATGAAGCATCGGGTCCTCCAATTTCACGGTCTAAAATAAAATGTTTTTCAATTATTTTCGCTCCAAAACAAGTTGCGACAATAGGAACAGTAGCACCCATTGTATGATCTGACAAACCTGTGATTACATTGTAACGTTCTGCTAAATCTTTTACCATTATCATATTAGCTTCTTCTATTGGAGCAGGATAACTTGAAGTACATTTTAATATAGCAATATTATTGTTTCCCATTCTTTTACATGCATCTAATGCAAGTTCAATGTCTTCTAAGGTTGCTATACCTGAAGATATTACAATAGGTTTTCCTTTTGAAGCAACATATTCTATTAACGGAATGTCTGTAATTTCAAACGACGCTATTTTATATGCAGGTACATTTAGTTCCTCTAAAAAATCAACAGAAGTCAAATCAAATGGAGAAGAAAAGCAAATTAATCCTTCTTCTTTTGCACCTTTCATAATCTCTGCATGCCATTCCCAGGGTGTATAGGCTTCTTCATATAGGTTATATAGATTCCTTCCTTCCCATATTGTACCTTTTATCAAAAAGTCGTCTTTATTGGAATCAATGGTTATTGTATCTGCTCTATAAGTTTGCAATTTTATACAATTTGCTCCAGCACGTCTAGCTGCTCTTACAGTTTCAAGTGCAGTATCTAAGCTACCATTGTGATTCGCTGATAATTCAGCAATTATAAATACAGGACTATTCTGATTTATTTCAAAATTATCAATTTTCATATTTTTTTGAGAATGAGTAGGTATTTTGATTAAAAGTTTCTTTATAGTTAAGTTTTCGGAAAATTTTAATAGATGCAATATTTTCTTCTTGAACTAAGCCTAAAAGTGTGAAGTTTTGTATTTTATTAATTATTTCCTTTTCAATTAATCTCAAGGAAATTAAACCGTAATTATTCCCATGGTGTTTTTCATCTATTAAATAACTAATTGTACAATTGTTTGATTCATCTTTATCTATTCTAATAGAACCTAGAGGATTATTTAAATGATTAGCTATTATGTAATAATAAGTGTTTTTGTCATTTATTATTTTCTCGAACCAATTTTTGTGTTCTTCGAATACGATTGTTGCTTGGTTAAATGAATATTTTCGAATAGTTGGATTTGTAGCCCATCCATAAGTTAAATTTAAATCGCCTATGTTTATTGGTCTAAGATGAATATCATTTATCAATGAATGTATAACTACATCTTTGTATTCGCCATTGAATCTACAATGTTCTTTTAGTTGAACCTCTTTTTTAAAATCATTTTTTTCTAATACGTTATATAAATGAGGTCTAATATCAAAGGCATAAGTGAATGTTTTGTGTAAACACAATTCATTAAATGCAAGTTGTTTAATTAGATTAAGGTATGCACTCCAATATTCTTCAAAGTTATCTCTCTCTAATTTAGTATTCATTATAAATGAAATTTCAGCATGCTTATCAATCCAATTGATATGAACTAAACCTCCATAACCTATGCATACATCTTTTTCTAAAAATGAAAATAATAACTGCTTTGGTGAAGTTTCATCGAATAATTTAGAAACAATTGTATTAAAGTAGTTCTCTTGATCTTCTTTTGTGAGTGGTTTTGCTTGCCGTAAGTGATAAATTTGCTCATTTCTCCATTTCATTATCTCATTACGATCTTCATATCTAATTGGGACAATAGAAAAATCGCCTATTTTAAATTGTTGATTTTTTAGTATTTTATAATGATTCATGTTTTAATTTTTTTGAAGCATTAAAATATTCCAAAGATTCTAAAAGATTTTTTGCTTCTTCTATTTCTTCACTTTCATTATTGAATTGTTTTTTTTGAAAGTTTGAATTGTTAATTTCTTTTAACCAATCATATTTTTCAAATAATTCTTCTATTTTCTCCAATAAAGAGCTATTAGTATTTGTTTTCGAGTTGTTTAATAATTCATATAATATCGATGCTAAAGCATAGTCTGATGGATAATCGATAGTTAATCTTGCATTTTTAGTTGAAATATTTGTATTGTATTCATGTACTGAAGTTTGATAGTTCTTTTTGATATAGAGTGTTACATGTTCTTTATCCTCTGTACTCAATTTTTTGTTTTCAATTTCAATTATTTTTTCTGGATCTACAACTTCAAAATTCATTCCCAAAGGAAGGTTTTTTGAACTAGTATAACTATTTTTTTCTGTTATATGTTTTTTAATTAAGTTGTCAAGTAACTTAATATCTATAAATGGATTATCAGCAGTAAGCCGAACTACTACATCAAATTGATGCTTTTTACAAATTCCAATAAATCTACTTAGCACATCATTTTCATCTCCTCTATATACTTCAACTGTATCGTTTTTATACTTATTTTCGATAGTATCGTTTTCAGAGTTTATTGAGGTAGCAATAATAATTTTCTTGTTGAATTTTGTTGCTTTTATATTCTCAATTATTCTATCAAGTATCGAAACATTACTACTAATTGGTAACGGTAATAAAATTTTACCAGGTAATCGAGTTGATTTCATTCTTGCTTGAATGATGAATCCTACTTTCACATTATTTAATTGTCCAACCTCCATCGATTATTATATTTTGTCCTGTTATGAAGTTTGATGCATTTGAAGCAAGGAACGTGAATGCACCTGCTAAATCTTCTGGTAATCCAATTCGATTCAAACAAGTTTTTGATTTTAATTGTTCCACAAATCCTATTTCTTCTTGCACGTTGTAGGATGGAAAAGGGCCAGGCGTAACACAATTTACATTAATGTTGTATTTAGTGCCAAGATAGGAGGCATAATACTTTGTAAGTTGAACAATTCCTGCTTTGGATGCTCCGTAATGGGGTGGATTTAAGAAAGATGGGAATTCATCATAAATTTCAAACTGTGGCGCTACTATTCCATACATAGATGCTACATTAATTATTTTACCATTACTATTCTTTTTCATGTATGGAATAACTTCCCGAATACATTTAAATGTAGCAGTTAATGTTCCTTCTAACCCATACGACCAGTCTTCATCTGACATATGCTCAGGTGATTGACCTTTACTATAGAAGGCATTATTTATTAAAACGTCAATTTTTCCTTCTTTACTATCAATATATTCAAAGGCTTTTTTAATGCTTTCAGTATCTTCAACAGTACATTCTACAAAATTGATATGTGTATCGAAATTTATATTTTCCTTGAATACTTCTTTATATTTTGATTCATTTCTGCCAAGTACATAAACTTTCGCATTGTAATAAGCCAAATGATTTACTACAGCTTCTCCTAAATGCCCATAACCTCCTGTTATTAAAACAATTTTTTCTGAAAGGTCAAATGTATTTATCATATTAAATTTTCCATTTTGAAGGTATTATAATATCGTCGGGTAGTGTTGAATGGATTTTTTTGAAATCTAGATTGGAAGAAAAATCATAATTTAAATTTTCAAATAATTGTTCTGCAGTATTTACACCTAGAACTATTTTATCGATGAATGGTTGATTAATTACATAGTTTAAAAAATAGCTGCCTCGATCTTTTAACTCAATATCAATCAAATATTCTTTGATTGGGTCAAAAAATGCACTTAGTTTATTCACATCCATCAATAATAATCCTTGAAGATAAGTAGATCTTGTGTGTATCTCAGTATTATAATTAGACTTCCATTCAATCATTATTTTTTCGAAACGTTGGTCAAAAAAATTATAAGGTACTTGAATTATATCTGGAATAATACCTTTTTCTTTTAGTTCGTTGACTTCTTCAATTGTGTTAAAAGAACAACCTATTTTTTCAATTATATTCTTTTCTTTTAGTTTAATTAAGCTGTCCCATAATTTAGGATTTTCACAAAAATCCTTAGGTCGATGGGCTAAAAATCCATAAACTTTTTCTAGTTTTAATCGCTGTAAACTTAATTCAAGTTGTTCATTAAGTGCTTTTTCATCTTTGATGTTTATAAACTTAGTGATTACTTTAAATTTCTCAATATTACACTTTCCTAAAACAGTTTCACTTTCACCATATGCATGAGCTGTATCAATGGTATTTATACCATAATTTCTAGCTATGTCAAGTATTTTTTTTACTTCATCGAATGGTGTTTTTCCAGTATTATTTGAAATTCCATAATCCAAGCCGAACTGTACCGACCCTATACCAATCTTTTTATTTAGATTCATAAAATAAAACGATTAAATCAATCACATACTTCTGTTCATCACCTGTCAAAGTAGGATACATCGGCAAACTTAAACAGTTCTTGTAATAATTTTCAGCATTAGGCATATCCCCCTCTTTCCAACCAAACTGTCGATAATAAGGCATCAAATGGCATGGAATATAATGTATTTGCGCGAAAATATTGTTTTCTCTTAAATAATTGTATAATCCATGTCGATCATCAACCTCTATGATATACAAATGGTAAGCATGTCCTTCTATGTCGCCAGATTGACCTTTAATGAATGGGCTATTTTGAAAAGCTTCGTTATATTGTTTTGCAATTTCACGTCTTCTTGCAATTCCTTCTTCTGCTCTTTTCAATTGACTTAGTCCTAATGCAGCTTGAAAATCTGTAAGTCGATAATTATAACCCAATTCTTGCATTTCCATGTACCAAAGAGGATATGAATCTACACCACCAGCAAATTCTATGGAATTAGAATAACTATTTTCGTCTTTTACAATTCCATGTGTTCTTAGCTTGAGCAGTTTTTTATACAGCGCTTCATCATTGGTCGTAATCATTCCTCCTTCACCTGAAGCAATGTGCTTTACAGGATGAAATGAAAAAATTGCTAAATCAGCAAAATTTCCTTTCCCACATCTTTGTTTTTCTCCACGAGAATCCACAAAATATCCTCCTGGAGAATGACATGAATCTTCAATTATCCACAATCCAAATTCATTTGCTAACGTTCTAAATTCTTCTAAATTTACAGATCTACCGGCAAAATCAACAGGTATAATTCCTTTGTAGGTGCCTTTTGGAGAATTTTGCAATAGTTCTTTGACAGAATCAATATTTAATAAGTATGTTTCTGGATCAATATCGCCAAATACAACTTCTCCGCCACAATATCTTACGCAGTTAGCTGAAGCCGCAAATGTAATCGGAGTGGTAATGACTTTATCTCCTGGTTGAACATCTAAAGCCATCGCACAAAGATGCAAAGCAGCAGTACCATTCGAAACAGCAACAGCATATTTTGAACCTATGTATTTTGAAAATTCAATTTCAAATTCATTTATTTTTGGTCCTTGGGTTAGATAGTCAGATTTTAAAGTGGTAATTACCGCTTGAATATCCTCTTCTGTAATATTTTGACGTCCGTAAGGGATTGCTTTCATAACTTATACTTGAAAGTTTGGATCAACATGCTCTATGATTAGTTGTCGAAGTGACTCGACTGTTTCCCATTGAGTATTTGTTTCTGAATCATAAGCGAATCCTTCAGGGACAATAGATGCATCAAAATGGTTTTTAAAATCTTCTACATTCCAACTTGGCGTTTGTGGTATAATTACATAGTATTTTCCTAAATCATATGTAAAGAACGAATCTGAGGAAGTAATCATTTCTTCGTGAATCTTTTCTCCTGGTCTAATTCCAATAATTTTGTGCTCGCAATCAGGTCCTATTGCTTGAGCTATGTCCATAATTTTATAGGATGGGATTTTAGGAATAAAAACTTCACCTCCCCAAGCTGTTTCAAGTGCATGAAGAACCATATCTACTCCTCCTTGCAATGAAATATTAAATCGAGTCATCGATTCTACTGTAATCGGAAGCACTCCATCGTCTTTTCGTTTTTTCAGAAAAAAAGGAATTACGGAACCGTTTGACCCCATTACATTTCCATAACGTACAACTGAAAATTTAATATTGTGTTTTCCTCTTATGTTATTAGCAGCTACAAATAATTTATCAGACGTTAATTTGGTAGCACCATATAAATTAATAGGAGCGCATGCTTTATCAGTTGAGAGAGCAACAACATGTTGAACTCCAGTTTGAATTGCAGCGTGTATTACATTTTGCGCCCCATTAACATTCGTTTTTACGCATTCATCAGGATTATATTCAGCAATATGAACATGTTTCATAGCAGCTGCGTGAATTACGTAATCAATACCCTCAAAGGCCCGAACTAATCTTTCTTGGTCTCTTACATCACCAATAAAAAATCTTAATTGAGGATAAGTAGAATTTGGAAATTCCTGAGCCATTTGAAATTGTTTTTGTTCATCACGTGATAAAATGACTAATCTTTTCACATTTGGCCATTTACTCAGTATATTTTGAGTTAATGCTTTACCAAGAGATCCTGTCCCACCAGTTATTAGTATTGATTTTTCAGTTAAATTCATATTATTTGTAATTTAAATTATTATTGTTCATTAAAATAATTCCAATACCAATCAACAGCTTCTTTTAAACCTTCTTTTAAATTGTGTGTTGGTGCATAACCAAGTATATTTTTCGCTTTATCAATAGATGCATGCGAGTGAGGGATATCTCCCAAACGTTCTGGTCCATGAATTATTTCTACTTGACTGATTTCTTTTTTATATTCTTTTAAATATTCTTTAAGTAAAGATGTCATTTCAAGTAAGTTTGCCCTCTCACCAGCAGCCGTGTTAAAAACAGTTCCAATTGCTTCTTTATTGGTTGTAGTTGCAGCTAGATGATTCATTTGAATTACATTATCAATGTAGGTAAAATCTCTTGAATTTGTTCCATCACCGTTAATAGTAGGTGATTCCAATTGCATGAATAATTGGGTGAATTTTGGAATTACCGCAGCATATGCTCCGTTAGGATCTTGTCTTCTTCCGAATACATTGAAATAGCGTAAACCTATGGTTTCTAATCCGTAGGTTTTATAAAAAACATCCGCATATAATTCATTAACGTACTTGGTAATTGCATAAGGTGATAGTGGCTTTCCAATGACATCTTCTACTTTAGGTAATGCTTTTGAATCGCCATAGGTAGAAGAACTTGCTGCAAATACGAAGCGTTTCACTTTTGCATCTCTTGCTGCAACAAGCAAGTTTAAAAATCCACTGATGTTTACGTCATTCGTCGTAATCGGGTCATTAATAGATCTTGGCACTGACCCTAATGCAGCTTGTTGAAGGATAATATCAACACCTTCAACTGCGTTTATACACGTTTCTAAATTTCTTATATCACCTTCTAAAAAAGTAAAGTTTTTATTTTCTAAAAAGGGTATAATATTTTCTTTTTTACCAGTTGATAGATTATCTAAACAACGTACTATGTTATTGTTGTTCAATAACGATTCACACAGATTAGATCCTATAAATCCTGCACCACCTGTGACTAATACTATTTTGTTAGTAATCATGCTATACTAATTATATTTTGACTTCTTTGAATGTATTTACATTTTCAAGAAACCAGGTATACGTTTGACGAATTCCGTCTTCTAGTTTAATTTTCGCGTTCCATCCAGCATTTGAAAGTTTAGACACATCCATTAATTTTCTTGGAGTTCCATCTGGTTTTGTTTCATCCCAGATTATTTCTCCTGTGTGTCCAATGGTTTGTTGAATGATTTCTGCTAGTTCTTTAATAGACAAATCTACTCCTGTACCAACATTAAATAAATTATCCTCTAATTTGTTTTCAATGGAGTATACTACAGCATCTGCGAGGTCTTCCACGTGTAAAAATTCTCTTTTTGGCATACCTGAACCCCAAAGTGTAACGGGTGTATTACCGTTTAATTTCGCTTCATGAAACTTACGAATCATTGCAGGTAGAACGTGTGATGTTTGTAAATCAAAATTATCAAAAGGCCCATATAAATTCGTTGGCATTAGACTAAAATAATCTTTATTGAATTGCTTACGAATTGCTTCACACGCTTTTACTCCTGTTATTTTGGCTATTGCATACCATTCATTTGTTGGTTCAAGTGAATCCGTAAGTAAGTATTCTTCTTTTAAGGGTTGAGGCGCTAATCTTGGATATATGCAAGAACTACCTAGAAAGATAAATTTTTTCACATTTGCTTTTAAAGAAGCATCCAATAAATTATTTTGAATTTGCATGTTTTCCATTAAAAATTGATACGGAAAATCATTATTTGCTAAAATACCACCTACACGCGCTGCAGCATCGATTACGATTTCTGGTTTTTCAGTTAAAAAGAAATCATTAACAGCTTTTTGATCACGTAAATCTAATTCTCTTGAAGTTTTACCAATGATATTCGTATATTCTTTTGCTTTTAGATTTCTCCATATTGCAGAACCTACCATTCCATTATGACCAGCGATGTATATTTTAATATCTTTTTGCATAAGGACTATTCAAAATAGTTGAAAGTTTTAAAATTACCTTCTTTTAGGTATTGGTCTTTTTGCATTAGTTTGACATCACTTTGCATCATGTCTTTGACTAAATCTTGTAAATCAAATTCAGGAACCCAACCTAGTTTTTCTCTTGCTTTTGTA
>CAMDGH010000010.1 GCA_945897755.1 Chryseobacterium gleum
TTACATATTTTTAAATTAATCCTTTTGAAGATTAATTGCTGATTTAAATTAAATAATATGTCAGGAAATAATAATACAGCTTGGTCGAGTAAATTCAAAAAGTTTGGAATTAATGACCCATTTCTAAAATTAATTACGATTAAATACGAAAAAAATATTCCATGGCAAACAGTTGTTAAAGATGAAGTAACTCTTAACATTTATTTGAGAGATATTTTAATTCCTGAATTAAAGAATAAAACCATTTATGGAGTTTACGATAAACGAATATCAAAAAGCTTTTTTGTTTATTATGAAGATTTAGATGTTGAACAAATATTACAAACAGATGAATTAACAGCAGAAGAAAAGGAAAGTGTCAACATAAAATTAAATATTGAAGAAAATAGACATACGAATGCAGAGGGTGCGAAAAAATTAGCATTCATTTTAAATAAACGAAAAGAAGCTTCGTTTCAAAGTTGGTTTGAAATTCTTAAAAAAAAATACAAGAAAAATTATGGGTTTCAATATTTGATTTTAAAACCAATCATTGAACAATCAGGATATAACTCTCGCCGTTTGTTATCTGCTCCTAGTTTAAGTGTTATAAAATGGCTATTTGTAAGAATTAAAAATGAATTTTACATTCCTTCGGCCAACTTTGGATTTGAGTATAGAATGCGTTTATCTAATGGGTTAAACAACAGAATAACAAATGGATGGCAATATATACCTTCTGGACCTCAAAACTCTGCTAAATTAACTTCTGCAGCTGCTAGGAGTGGTTGGTGTATTGCTGGAGATTATTATGCTAGTTGTTATTTATCTGATTGTCAGTTTTATATTTTACGCAAAAACAACAAGCCAATCGTTGCTTTGCGAGTTTCAAAAGAGAATCAATTAATAGATGAAGTTAGAGGAGTAAACAATAATATTCCTTTCGACTTTTATTCTGAAATATGGTTTTTCATTTATTCTATTTTACAAAAGTATCCACAAACTTCAGAAGTTGTAAATGCATCTTATTTAAAAGAAATGCTGCCTAACTTCACAGAAGTAATCACTCAAAATTTAGAAAAAAACAAAGCAAACCTTATTTGGTGGCAAGAAATGATTGACAAATGGCCTGGTACGTATGATTTAGCTTCTGAAGAAATTAAAACAAAAATTAAATTTGATACCATTTCGTTTATTTCTAATAGTTTTTATATGAGCTTAGGTACTGAATTTAGAAATAAATATGGCATTCACTTTTCAGAACAAGACTACATTAATTTACTAGAGCAATATCCTCAAATGTATATAGATTTAGAGGCTATCGGAAATGTAAATTTGGAAACAGCATGTATTAAAGGCGTTTATAATCGTTTATTATTAGAAGATATTACCTACAAAGAATACATTGAACTTCCTGAATTTGTTAAAAAAGACCCTAAAATAATTGATCGGATCAACTCTCACTTACCCTTAAGTTTTGAAAGAAAAATAATTAAAAGAGGTTCAACTCATAAAGAAAGAACTTTAAACTTAAAATTTGAAGATTTTATACCCTTTTCAACTGATGAATCGCTTGAAACATCAACTTTAAGAGCTCTTGAAGTAATTATTAAAAATCAAGATGCAGACTTTACGGATATCATTTTTCCTAAAGTAATTTTAAAACATCCACAATTTAAAGAAATAAGAAAACAAGCATGGTTAAAAGCGGTATTGAAACACCCAACTTTTTATTTTGCATTTCCTCCCGATCTAGTAGAAAAGAATATTTGGGCACCTCAAACAACTATTGATTCTAAACATTTAGACACACTAAATACGTGGATTTGGCGAATAGAAAATAGACCTTGGTATCTTGAATCTGAAAAAAAAGTCCCAAAATCAGTTAGATACCATGAAGATCTTCTAAAGGCTTATCTTAGAGGATGGGGTAAAATTTTATCGAAAACACCTTCTCAAATTTGGAAAAAGGTAAATAGTCACCAAAGAGTTTATATGTCTTATGCCGCTTTACGCAACTTTTATATTTTCTCCACTTTAGCACAGTCATTTGGACCAAAAGGTGGAGGGTATTTAAAAGCCTCTGATAGAATGAAAAATATTACGGCTTATAAAATCGCCTATTATTATTCAACTATTATTAATAAATCACCAAAATATTCTCGTATTAATTTCTACGAAAGACCATTACAATTAAACGAATTAGACCCACAAAACAAACTTATTAGATTATATTTAACGCATCAATTTAATCCATTCGCTTCCCTGGTTAATATTAAAAGTGGTCAAGAAAATTATTATTTCAATAAAATGGACCCAAACAAACCTTAGTAAAAAGTTAATTTTATAAATACTAGATCATAATAATCAAACTTTTCACTATTCATAAACAGCTTAAAATCTGACAATTGTGTTTTTTATGAAAAATAAAATAATATATTAACGTTTTTGTGTGTCACATTTTTTCATGCGAAATCTATTATATATATAGATAAGAAATAATTAACCTTTAAATTAAAAAGTATGAGTATTTGGTTTAGTAAAGTTGCAGAAGAGTATGGTTGGATGGGTAATATGGCTCCCTTTAAAATCAAATACGATGGAAAAGAGTGGCTTACAAGCGAGGCTTTGTTTCAAAGTATGCGTTATGAAGATGACAGTATAAAGGAAATTATTCGCCTTGAAAAAAGTCCGATGGCTGCAAAAATGAAGGCTAAAAAATTTAGAGTTAAAATGGTTGTTGTTCCAATGTCTGAAAAAGATGTTGAAAATATGAGAATATGTGTTAGATTAAAAATTGAGCAACATTCTGATCTAAAAGAAGATTTGATAGCTACCGGAAATGAAACTATTTATGAAAATATAGGGAAAAGAAATGGGGAACGCCATAAGTTCTGGGGTGCTAAAAAAATAAGTGATACAGAAGCTGATGGATTAAATATGATGGGGAAAATTTTAATGGATTTGAGAGATGAATTTTTATTAAAGATGAAATAATATATTTAAACCAGGAAGTCACTTTCCAGAAAAGTGTGTAAGTTAGAAAAGTCATGATTCGTATCGACTTATTCTTTCTTCAAAAATACAAAAAATGAATATGGATCATGCCCCAATTTCTGATTGGCATGGTCCATTTTTTATTTATGACTTTAGAGTTTTCTCGAACTTTAAAAATACCATCCAAGCAAACAAATAGATAAAAAGTCTTAAAAGCTCTTTAATAAAAACTTAAAGATAATTATTATCACAATAAAATAGACCCCGATCAATCCAATAAAGAAAGTTTAATTATAAAGTTTTAGAAAAATAATCAAACTTTATACTATTCATAAATATCTAAAAATCTGTTATTTACATTTTATTCTGAAAATAAAATAATTTATTATTGTTTTTGTGTGTCACGATTTTTCATGTTAGTTCCATTATAAATATAGATAGGAAATATAAACTCTTAAAAATTATTTATGAAAAACTTAACGTTAAAAATTGTATCAGGAGGTCAAACTGGTGTAGATCTTGGTGCCCTAAAAGTAGCAAAAAAAGAAGGAATTCCTACCGGTGGATGTTTACCGAAAGGCTGTAAAACTGAAGATGGGATTGATCTTAGCCTTAAGATTAACTATAATATGTATGAGTCTAAAAAATCTGATTATAAAGATAGAACTGAACAAAATGTAATAAAAACGGATGCTACTGTTATAATAACGGGAGTAAAATCTAGAGGATCTGACTTAACAAAAAAAATCTGTGAAAAATTCGCTAAAGATTATTTATTAGTTGATATTAACGATTTAGATGCTTCCGAAAAAATAGTAAATTTTGTGAAAGAAATTTTTAATAAAAAATCTAGAAAAGTAATTCTAAATGTAGCTGGAAATAGAGAATCTAAATGCCCTGGTATTGAAAATAAAACTATTGAAATTTTAGAAAAATGTTTTTCCTCATAAAATTTAGTTTTCTTCAAAATTTATTCTTGAAATTTTTACGAAATATTGGTCTAATCACTTAAAATCAAATTATTATGAAAAACATATCGAACTTCGAACAAGCTGAAAAAGCCATCCATGAATTAAAGACTGAAAAATGGAAATATAAATTTGAACCTTACAATCTATATGTTCTACCTGAAAATAATTTTTTAGGTGTTTTTAATAGACTCCACTTTGGTCACTCTACCTTTAATTTTACCTGTATAAAAGAAAACTCGATTACAGAAACTTTAGCTCCTGCGTTGGAGGAATTAGAAAAATTAAATCCTACACAGACAAAATTGACGATTAAAGACGATTTTTGTTATGATCAATTGAGCGAAAACGTATTGAGTATCGAGTCATTATATGCAGCCATTCAAGAGGTCTTTTCAGATGATTTTCTTGCAGAACAAAATTTTAGTGAACAAGGATTAAAAGAAACATTGGAACATTTAAAAAATAAACCGATAGAAAAAAGCACTAATATTTCTCAGTTTCACAATTTTCGAATAGAAGAAATCCGAGAGGATCTAAGAATACTGCTAATGATTAATCCAAAAACATTGGAGTTAAAACTATGCTATTCAAAATGGGAGCGCATTTATGGAGATAAAATACATAGAAGTCTTTCTTCTCCGGTGCAAGATTACTTTCACCGCTTCTTTAATGGTTTATATAGCTTTTGGAGTTATGTAAGTAAAAATACAGTAAGCCTATTACGAAATGATGTTTACGACCCTTATGTTAATTCGGATTGTAACCAAGAAGCCTTTAGCATTAAATTTCATACAAGCGGAATGCGAAAGTCAACACCATTCGGAATTGCAATTTCGAGCGGTAAAGCGCAAATGAAATTCATCAATGAATTACTTGTTTTTTTGACTTTAAATTTTGGGGATGATGATTTCAAATTAAACGAGATTGATATAGAAACAGAATGTATTACGGAAAAAATAGAAGATATAAACTGAAAAAGAAAAAAACTGATTTATTATCAAGGCATTAGAGCTTACTCTACACCTCAATTTGATATCTATCTAAATTTCGGACCTGTAATCATGCAAAATCAACTTTATTTTCAATGTCGAATAGATGTATTTCCATTCCTCAACCTACCTGATTCTGAAAAAATAAACAATGGATGGAGAGAGCATCCAATGGTCGATTTTTGGCAAGTAAAGTAAAAAAGTAATAAATTTTCCTTTTTTTGTGTCACCTTTTTTATGTAAGGTGCATTATATAAATAGATAGGCAATATTAACACTTTAAAAAAACAGAAAATGAAAAGTATTTGGTTTAGTAAAGTTGCAGAAGAGAATGGTTGGATGGGGAATATGGCTCCCTATCCTATTGAATACGGAGGTGAAATTTGGCGTACTAGTGAGGCTTTGTTTCAAAGTTTACGGTATGATGATGAAAGTATTAAGGAAATTATACGCCTTGAAAAGAGTCCTATGGGAGCAAAAATGAAGGCTAAAAAATTTAGAGCTAAAATGGTGGTTGTTCCTATGTCGGATAAGGATGTTGAAAATATGCGAATGTGTGTTCGATTAAAAATTGAGCAACATTCAGGGTTGAAAAGAGCATTATTAGCGACCAAAGATTCTCCTATTTATGAAAATATAGGTAAAAGAAATGGAGAGCGACACAAATTTTGGGGAGCAAAAAAAATAAATGAAGATGAAGCGGATGGAATAAATATGATGGGGAAAATTTTAAAAGATTTGAGAGATGAATTTATGAAATAAGATATTCATTAGGGGAAAGTGAATTGATAAAAATTCACTTTCCCCTCTATCAAATTTTCGACACCTATTTGGTCTTACCTAACTTTTAATTATGCATTAGATAGCAGAAATTCAAGCATTAATGTTAAGTATTTTATAGTTAAATCTTTAAAACGAAATAGCATGAAAAAATTATTTTATATGATTTGTATCCTGTCACTTTTTGTAGAAAAGTCAAACGCACAATCTGCTTTAGAAACCGAATTTATTAAACAACTTAATGTTTATCGTAAACAACATAAATTAGGTCCCGTTAAATATGACTCGCAAGTTTCCCAAGTAGCCCGATATCATGCCAAGTATCTTTTTCAATGCTCCAATTTAAACCATGTAGTGCATTATGATAAATTACCACATGACGAGCAATTTGATATAAAAGATCATATTGAACTAACTTTCGAACAAAGAAGTCAAATGCTTCCAAATAAAAATATTTGGAGTGAGATTCAAATAGCATATTATCCTATAAAAAATATAGCAACTATCACTGAAATTGCTAATAGGATGATTACAGCTTTTGACAGTTCCCCAAAGCATAAAGAAATAATGCTTTGCGAAGATCTATCTTCAGAATTTACCAATATAGTAGGTGTAGCAATAGTGAAAAGTGCTAAAAAACTAGATAATGATTATGTTTATTCGGTTAATGTTGATTTTGGAGTGCTTATAAACAAGTAAATATAACTGTTTAATAATTTTATGATCAATGAATTGAATGAAATAGTGATATAGTTCCTTAATAGTGGTTTCTTAATGTTTAATAATTAAAATCTATAACTATGAATTACAAAAATTTAGCCGATGTACCTGGTATCAAAAAAATCATACCTCAGATGTTTGTTTGGCATGTAACATTACGAGAGAATAGAGATACAATTTTTAAATTTGGTTTACGACCTGATAAAAGTGAACATAATTGCGTCTTCGCAAATAATCACGGAAAAAAAATCACATTATTCTACCCTTTTTGTCTCGAGATTTACAATGATACCTTTCGTAATGAGAATCTAATTAAATATGATTATTGGCGCATAGACACAACCTTGTTCGACGCAGACTGGTATATTGATCCGAATATGAAAAATGGACCAAAAGAGTATATGGAAGATGACCAAGATTATATTGCAACTGAAAGTCGTATACCCAAATATGCTATGGATTTATTTGAAGTATTAGATGTGTTTTACATTAAAAAGATGTATGTAGTTGTGTCTGGAAAAGATAAAATAAAAGGTAGAAATCACTCTATTGCCCTACATGGTAAAGAAAATAAAGAGATAAAAAAGGAGATAGCTGAATATAGAAAAGAACTAAACATCACAAATATATATACAAGAAGGTATCTCTATTTTAATGAAGATAAAGAAGATTTTCCATTAGGGGCTCGAAGCGAGTTTATTTACCGTCGAGAAATGTTTTATTGATAAGTACTACTTCTACTTGCATTGAGAATGGAGTTCATTTAAATTTCATTTGAGATAAAATTTAAAAATAAAATACTGTATTTGAGGTTATTATAAATTTTTATTAAAATTCATTAAAATTTATTGTCACATAATCATAGTCACACAACTTAAATAAATATTCAACTAATATTTACTTAAAACTTTTATGATTATGAAAACTATTCAAATTAATTCAACAAACAATTTAACTTTTTCACTTACCAAAAACCGCATTAAAACAAATCCAAATCCTCAAAAAAAGTCTGGTTTTGATTATGCATTCATTGAAAATGAAAATCACATAAGAGAGTCTTTTAATCAATTATTAAAAAAGATTCCTAAGACTTCTGGTATTCTAATTATTTCAACACTTCCCTCTCACCTTTAAAAACCTACAACAATTTCATTCATCCGATCCGATGAAAATTTAAGGGAAACGCTTCGTCTTAAAGGTATCAACTATTTAAAAGATATACTTTCTAGTTACCTAATATCTAAACTTCAGATTCAATTGGCTTACGCCGATTGAATCTGATTAAATCTGTTCGTTCAAAATCAATCAACTATGGAAAACTCGAAGTATAATATGATTGTTTTCTTAAACAAAGAAGAATTGATTTTATACTATGGTTGGGAATCAAAATAGCTATGAAACTACTACTGAAGAAATATCTAGAAAAACGGACCCAATTCATGAAAAAGAATTTGTGCTATCCTACCTGAACATTTTATTTATAAACTATTATACAAAATACAATCATTTAAAATTCACCTTTAAAACTAAATAGTATGAAACTTTTAACGATAACATTTTTACTTTTTACACGTTTTTGTTTAATTGGTCAAACAGATAAATCCGTAACCGTAAATATCCGAGACACAAAAAAAATAGAGGCCATTCTCCAATTTTATAAACAGAAAAGAATACGAGATTCCATCGCAAAAACTGAAAATGAAAGAGCGTTAGAATTGGAAAAAAACCCTTATTATTTTTACTATTACGATGAAACGGCTTACGATGATAGTGGACGTTTGCAATCTACTTCATTAGCTCAAATTGATTTTAAAATCAATCCAACGAGAGTAGAATTCGAATTTTTAAAATCAGGGGGCGTTAATGTAATATCTACAGATACACTAGGAACTTTTATACCATTTAATTATGCGTTAATAGATACGCTGTATTTAATAAATAATTTAAAGTTCGATAAAAAGTTAAAATTGGATACTTTGCTAGAAGATGAATTTATTGAATACTTTGGAAAATCTTTTGTCTACTATTTAAAAAATAGTTTGATGATACGACACTTTAATTATACCTGTGATGATTTGGTATTAAAAGAAATAGTTGAAGGTATGTTTGAAAATAAAAAACTAAAAAAAGATTTAGTAAGTAAACAGTTGAAACACATTCAAATTTGTCTCTACATGCACAAAAACACTAAAAATATAAATATTCTTGTCTCGGTAAAAAAGAAATTTAGACAAAAATATTATTACTTGTAATGACACAAAAGAGAAACTCCCCCACTTATATAAATATACATCACACTTAATCTAAAATAATATGGAAAGTTGGAAAAAAAATGTCGAAAATTTACATGCCGAAAATGGAATATTTTTGGTTACTGATTGGAATCATCAATTGTTTTTATGGATTTCTGCTTGGAGAAAAGAAATTGAAAAAGAGCAATTGCATATTAAATTTGACAGAAAAGTAGATTGCTATGTTTTTAAGATCTCAAAATCAATTCATAAACCATTCATTATTAATTTATATTTTGAAGTAGTCGATAATCAACTTGCTTTGAAACTTAAATACACACGTCGGTTCCTACTTGAAAAACACATTTACAACATATTCAAACCAGATTCTAACTCAACGGAATTGGATGACTACGAAATAGTGGATGAGGTACTATTCAATTACCAAGAACCAATTCTTGAATGTGATTTTGTGTTAAACTATATTACCATTTTATTAAGTAATTATTTAAAAGACTTAAACACTTTTAAGTGATATTTAACTCTTTTAAAATATAATAATCACTAATTAGCCAATGTTTTGAAGATAACAATGAATAATGAATATTACATAGGCTTGATTGTGAATCACCTATAGAAATAAAAAATAATTATTATAAACAACTATACAAATGTGCTTTAAATTGTATTTTTGTTAATTGGGTAATACGGGTTAATACATATGGATTATTTTAAAGATAAAATCATCTGGATTATAGGTGCATCTTCAGGAATTGGAGAAGAATTAGCAAAGGCACTTTCTAAAAAGGAAAGTTATCTCATTTTATCATCAAGAAATAAAACAGCTTTATCTCATTTACGGTTAAAACTTCATCATCCTGAAAGACATATAGAACTCCCCATAGATTTAGAGGAGTCAGATAAATTTCATGAAGCGTTTGAAACCATAAAAAAAAAATATGGAGGTTTAGATTTAATGTTTAATAATGGAGGTATTTCTCAGCGAGAAGAAGCGATAGATACTGATTTATTAATTGATCGAAAAATCATGGAAATCAATTACTTTGGAAATATAGCACTGACTAAGGTGGTTCTACCCTATTTTCATAATCATAAAAAAGGTCACATTATTGTTACTTCAAGTATTGCAGGTAAATTTGGATTCTTTCAAAGATCAGCATATAGTGCTTCAAAACATGCGCTTCACGGTTATTACGAAAGTATTGCTTTAGAAGGAATTAAGCACAATCTTACTATAACAATGCTTTGTCCAGGCAAGATAAATACCGAGATATCAACAAATGCACTTCATGGAAATGGTGAAAAGCATATGATTATGGATCACAATCAAGAAACAGGAATGCCTGTAGAAAGATGTGTTCAACAAATTCTAAAAGCAGTTTCTAATAAAAAAAGAGAAATTCTAATCGGAAATAAGGAAATTTGGATTGTATATATAAAAAGATTTTTTCCTAATTTATTTTGGAAAATCATTCAAAAACAAAAAGCCACTTAGTAAGTACCTTTTTGAATATTTCATTAAGGAAATTTAGGAAACTGCTGAAAATTCGGTTCTCTTTTTTCTAAAAAAGCATTTTTACCCTCCTGAGCTTCTTCCATGAGATAATACATTAAAGTAGCATCTCCGGCAAATTCCATCAAACCACGCTGACCATCCAATTCAGCATTTAAACCTCTTTTAATCATTCTCAACGCCATTGGACTTCGCTTTAGAATTGTATTACACCATTGAACAGTAGTGTCTTCTAATTCATCAAAAGGAACCACTTTGTTAACCATGCCCATTTGTTCAGCTTCCTTCGCTGTATATTGCTCACATAAAAACCAAATTTCACGTGCTTTTTTCTGCCCAACATGACGTGCTAAATAGCTTGAACCAAATCCCGCATCAAAACTACCCACCTTTGGACCAGTTTGACCAAACCGAGCATTATCAGATGCTATTGTTAAATCACAAACAACGTGTAAAACATGTCCGCCTCCAATCGCATAGCCATTCACCATCGCAATTACAGGTTTAGGAATAGATCTGATTAACTTATGTAAATCTAACACGTTTAGTCTTGGCACACCATCAGTACCGATATAACCGCCTACCCCTTTAACATTTTGATCACCTCCAGAACAAAAAGCCTTATCGCCAACTCCAGTTAATATAATCACACCAATATCTTGACTTTCTTGAGCAATATTCATCGCTTCAATCATTTGCATATTCGTTTCAGGTCTAAAGGCGTTATAGACTTCTGGACGATTGATTGAAATTTTCGCAATACCATCCAAAGATTCAAATAGAATATCTGAATACGTTTTAATCGTTTTCCATGGGTACTTACTCATATAGCTATAGTTTTATTGTGACACAAATGTATATTTTATTGTTCCATCCTGAGATGAAGGTGCATTTCCTGAATAAGCAAACTTAGACATTCGTGCATATTTTTTTGCCTGTTCAATCATACAGGAGTTAGCTGAAGAGCTTGATCCAGGAATATAAATGACATTTAATACTTTACCACTTTGATCTACTATTATTTTTAATGTAACAACACCCGAAGAACCCTGACCACAAGTGTATCCTGGATTTCGCACATTCCAATTATCATTCATGTGAGGACTACGATTCGATAGGCTCCACTCAACCATTACATTTCCTGAAAATACTTTATCGCCTCCTACCTTAGCAGCAACAACATCCTTATTAACTTTAAGACCTTCTTTTAATTTCTCTTTTTTCGAAGCAAGTATTTCTTCTCTTTTCACAGATTCTCCAGTTTCACTATAATATTTTTCTTCTAATTCTTTAATTGACTTTTCTATATCATCTGTTTTTTTAACAGTTGCTTTATTTTCACTCCAGTCCGTTTTAGATTTTTCTCGATCATCATTTACATCCCGTGAAACATTTTTAACCTCGTAGATTTTACTATTAACTTCTATATTCTCTTTTTTAATTTCGATTTCTTGTTTATCGGTAATTAATTCTGCACGATCATCCCAAACATCAATCGAATAAACTTGATCGTAAGATTCAACTTGAAGGTACATAAATAGAGCAATATACGTAGCTATTACAGCTAAAATACCATACCTATACTTTTCTAAATAAATAAAAAATCTATTCATCGATATGTGTTGGTTTAATCATTTTATTGGAGTGAATATTTAAGAAACATAACTCATTATTATAATAAAGCATTAGGTAATTTTCATTTAAATGTACAATATTTTTGTAATTTATGTCGGTTATTTTATCACCATCAAGTGAAAACAAACCATTTAATAAACCATCATTCACAATAAAATAAGAAGGAGGAAAAAACTTAATGCTTTTATAATCAGGTAATATAATCCATTTTGATTTCTCATTTATCACCCCCTGTAAACCATCTTTATCAACTATTGCATATCCATTCATAAAACTAGTTGAATAATCATATTTAGGTTCAATCACAATAGACTTATCAAGAAGATTCATAAAACCCCATTTTTTACCTCTATCGAATGCAATTATAGAACCTACCTCACCTAAACCATTAAATTCGGGGGGAAGAACGTATTTACCTGTTTTATCAATGATACCTAACTTACCTTTTAAACTTACTTTAGCATAACCATTAGAAAAATGACATACTTTTGAATAATTTGGAACAACCTCATATATGTTTTTTATCACCTTGGACCCAACTTCATTTAAATAACCTATTTTATTATTTAAAATAAAAATGCTCCTCCCATCAACCAGAGGAGAAATAAACTCATATGTCGGATTAACAACAATAGTCCCATTCAAAGCCTTAATCCCAAAAAGTACACTATCACAATAAACCAACAATGTATCAGAATAATAATAAACTTGATTATGTTTTGGCTCTACCAAAAACTGAATAAGAGTATCAATTACTCCTTGTTTTCCCTTGTAAACCACTTTTGCTTTTCCATTTTCAAAAGGAAAAACATTATCAAAACCTAATGAAGATAACTGCTTACCTTTCAAATCGTAATAATAATAAAATGAATCTCTAAGACCATAGATTAAACCATGCGAATAAGAACCTAATTCTGAAAACTCAAGTGGTAATATATACTTACCAACCCTATTTATCACACCTGATTTACCATTTTTTTCAACTATTGCCCTACCATTTTGAAAATCAGTAGCGAAAGTATACTGATATGGGATTGCAATTGAATTTAACTTATCTATATAACCATATAGCCCTTTTTTTGAAGCCATTGCCAAGCCCTCTGAAAAATTACTAAGGGATTCAAATTCGGTTTCATATAAAATATTCCCTTTTGAATTAATCCAACCAAATAAGGAATCTTTTTTGTACGGAAAAAAATCAGTTTCAATCAATTGAATATCTCTAATCAACTCATCCTTGAAAGGATAATGAGGGAAATCACGTTTAAAACGATTGATTCTATCATTTGAATAATCAATCATGAAGCTGTAATATAATTTCCTCCAAGCTACATCAATATTTGAAAAATTTGGATGAAATTCAATAAATCGTTTATACAACTCAACAGAATCTCCTTTTGTTTCAATTTCAAATATTTTCTCTTGGGCTTTTATGATATATGGACTTTCTGGATTCTTAGATATAAAACTCAAATAATCTTTGATTGTACCATTCTTTGTTTCTTCTTTAAACATAACCGATTGATAGGTTAATCCTAGAGAATCTTTATAAATATTAGTCGGATAACGCTTCATAATAGAATCGAATGACTTACTAGAAGTCAACTGATTAGCAACTGAAATAACAATCGAATCTCTCATTTTAATTACGAGGTCTATTTCAGAGGCATAAGGATAGGATTTTATAAATTTATCGTACGATTCAATCTTATTATTAAATTTAAGAAGACTAAATTTTTTAGAAATAATCGCTAAACGTAATTTACATATCGAATCATATGTAATTCCGTATTTTAAGTATTTTGCTCTAACATTAAGTGGTTGTCGATAAAAATTATCAATAGATAATTTCACAAAATAAATTGAAGTGTCTAAATTATGAAAAGGATTATCGTTTCTATAGTGTATTATAGATAAACCAAATGCAGCAGGAACTTTATTTTTAGACAGTTCCTCTGAGAATAAAGCCTTGGATTTAAAATAATCATATTCTTTTAATGAAGCATAAGCTTGATCAATTTTTGAAGCTAGTGCATTATGCATCATAAAAAATGATAATATGGTAAGAATAAAATAACTAACCTTCATTTTTAAATGATATAAAATTGTCAAAAAAAAAGCCCTCAAAGAGGGCTGTAATATAAAAACGATATACTATTTAGTATGTTTTCCGTATCTAGAGTTAAATTTATCAATACGTCCTGCAGTATCGACAAACTTAACAACACCTGTAAAGAATGGGTGAGATTTATGCGAGATATCTAATTTTATTAATGGGTACTCATTACCGTCTTCCCAAGTAATTTTTTCACTTGACGCAGAAGAAGAATGGCAAACAAATGCATAATCATTTGTCATATCTTTAAATACAACTAATCGGTAATCTTCTGGATGAATATCTTTTCTCATATCGGGTTATTTAAAATTCAGTTAAATTATAATAGATTGCAAATTTATAAAAAATAATTTAATTCATCTCTATTTCTAGTTTTTTGTGTCAATTTTTTTATCTAAATCAATCAACAATGGAGTCGCAATACATAAAGAAGAGTATGTACCAACTACAACTCCAATCATTAATGCAAAAACAAAACCTTTAATCGCCAAACCACCAAAAATAAAGATAACTAATAAAACTAAGAATGTGGTCATCGAAGTATTAATTGTTCTTGATAGAGTGGAGTTTAATGCTTCATTAATTTGAGATTTGTGCGTTGATTTTGATCCAAAACTTAAGTTCTCTCTAATTCTATCGAAAACGATTACAGTATCATTTATCGAGTATCCAATTACAGTTAAAATAGCAGCTACGAATGCTTGATCTAACTCCATAGTGAAAGGTAATATTCCATTAAATAAAGAAAACGATGATAAAACAAGGATTACGTCATGAAACAAAGCGAGTATTGCACTTGAAGAGAATCCCCAATTTCCAAAACGGAAACGAATGTAGATATACATAATAATTAGGGATAATAATACAGTAATAAAAGCGGAAGAAATTAATTCTTTTGAAACAGAAGCCGAAACACTTCTTGTTTCTAACAC
This sequence comes from Chryseobacterium gleum, assembly GCA_945897755.1. Classification (GTDB taxonomy): domain Bacteria; phylum Bacteroidota; class Bacteroidia; order Flavobacteriales_D; family Crocinitomicaceae; genus CANHVK01. The sequence continues at coordinate 14,885 of CAMDGH010000010.1, forward strand.
TTTATGTTTCCCTAATTTAGAAGAACATGCATTTAATCCTTCTTCAAGTTTTTGATTAACCTCTGAATTCGCGTTTTGTGATGCAAGTTTATAATTTGTTGTTATATCAACATTATACGAATTTGCTTTTGTTTTAATCTCAATTGAAGACGGTCTTCCGTTCTCAGTAAATACTTTTGTTAGATTTCCACGAATCAATTCAATATCTGCAGGTTTTTCAAATGAAACACTAAATGTTCTTCCTCCAGAAAATTCTACACTTGGCTTTAACCCTCTAGTTACTAAAGAACTTATTCCTACTATAATACAAATCCCAGAAATGATGTAATACAGTTTTCGTTTACCTACAAAATCAATGTTGATTTTTTTAAAAGCACCTTTTGTAAATGAAGTTGTAAAACTTAATTCTTTTCCTTTTCCAATCCAATTTTGGATGATCAAACGAGAAATAACTACAGCGGCAAAAACGGAAGTGAAAATACCAATAATCAATGTTGTAGCAAAAGATTCAATTGGACCTGATCCAAATACCTTTAAAACAATTGCTGTCAACAATGTAGTCACATTGGCATCAATAATAGAAGATAAGGCTTTTGAGAACCCGATTTCGACAGCTGCTACTGTACTAATTCCTTTTTCCTTTTCCTCTCTAATACGTTCGAATATTAACACATTTGCATCAACAGCCATACCAATTGTAAGGACAATTCCGGCCATACCAGCGAGAGTTAAAACGGCTCCAAAAGAGGCAAGTGTTCCGAATATAAAAATAATGTTAGCAATCAAAGCGATATCTGCAATTACACCTGCTTTTCCATAAAAGAAAATCATGTATATAAAAACGATTACTAAAGCTAAACCAAAAGACACCAAACCCGCCTTTGTATTTTCAGTACCAATTGTAGGTCCTACTTTTGTTTGCTCTTTTATCACACAAGGAGCAGGAAGCGCACCACCATTTAATAAGCCAGCAAGATCTTCTGCTTCCTCAATTGAAAAACTTCCAGATATTTGAGTATTTCCTCCTGTAATCGCCTCATTCACTCGAGGAGCAGAGTAAACTACATCATCCATTGTGATTGCAACAAACTTATTCACATTATCAGAAGTCATCTGAGCCCATTTATCTGAACCTTCTACAGTCATAGTCAAATCAACTGTAACAGCGCCTGAATTTTGATCCAATCCTTTTGATGCATTTTTCACATCCTTTCCACCAACAATTGCTTTTCCAGACTCAGGAAACTTAACAGCGTATAAAACATATTTAGTTTCCTTTGAATTAGCAGCAATCTTTTCTGGATTAGCAGACCACATAAACTTTAAATCTTCAGGAAAAAGTGAAACGATGTCTTTTCTGCGAATTATTTTATCTACTTTTTCTTTATCTTCTAGTGAAACGTAACCTATTGATACAGATCCTCCATCTTTTAATAAAGCATCTAATCCTTTGGAATCAGTTGTGTTAAAATCCAGTATTTTTTTTGGAATTGCTTTTTTAACAGAATCTTTGAGAGGATTTAAACTATCATTCACTGAAATGGAGTCAGTGCTTTTTTCAATATTAATTTCATCCACTTCCTCTTGAAGCGATATTTGATTTGCCTGAGTAAGCATTAATTGAATATCTTCTTTTACATATGTTTCAAAAAACTGAAGGTTAGCTGTTGATTGTAGTTTTTGAGCAACAGTTACCTCGTCTTGAACACCCGGTAATTCAATATATAACCTATTGTTTGAAGGATCTTTTTGAATGTTTGGTTGAGCAACACCAAATTGGTTAATTCTTTTATTCATGATTTGTTCAACACCCTCCATTGAACTTGCAATTTTCGCTTTTAAGAACGAAACAACTTGAGAATTAGATGAGTTTTTTGACAATTCTTCAATTTCAGTAATCGCTAACTCCCTAACCAGTAAAGAAGACCCATTTTGTTTTTTAAATTCCTTAACGAAAAGATCTATAAAATCACCCCCACTATTTAAATGAGTGAATAATGCTTTATCAAACGGTTTTTTAAATTTCGAATCTCTTGGATTACGAGCGAAACTTTTAACTAACTCAGGAACAGATATCTCTAAGGTGACACTCATACCTCCTACCAAGTCTAATCCAAAAGCTAGTGATCTATTTTTGACTTCTTGGAAATTAGAACCTATAATAGGATATACTTTATCTAAAGATTTTTCTTTCAGTATTTGATTTACATATGCAGATTTAGCTAAATCATAAGCTTCCGGTTGACTAAAGTCTACCTCAGTTCCATTTGGAAGAATTGCAATTCCTTTGTTTTTATTCGCTTCTTTTTTAAGATCTTGAACTCTAAAAACAGCTTCTTTTTCAGCTTTTTTCTCAACACTTGTTGAAACCCAAGTAAATGACAACTGATAAACACAAACGGCAGACAACAAAATTGTCAAAAACCAAAAAAAACTTTTGTTACGCATCCTTTTTTTATTAATTCATTAAAATTTAATTCGCAAATATAGGTTAATGATTTATCAATATCAATCAAAAAAAGTAAAATTAACAGATATATAACAAATAAAAATTACTTACTAATCAATAAAATTACTATTTGATTAGTTCGTAAAAAATTTCATCCCCTTTTACAATAGATAAAGTATCAAAATTAGAAATCACTAGATTTTTCATAGCGCTATAAACCAATCCTTTACCTTTAGAATATACCGCTATCTTTTTTCTAAAATCAATCATTGAGCTAACGATTTTTGATTTTACAAATATCGTTGAATCAAATTTCATTGCATTTAATGTAAATGGCTTATGAATTGCGCTTATAATTAATTGATTGTATCCTAAGTTGTTTAACCTATTTTCATCCCAATCAGCATCTTCTTTTAATGGAAGTTTTATTTTAATCAATGGAATATTCTCTTCTACAATAACAAATTGATTATCTAAAATATAGGAATACCAAACATCTGACAATTGATAATCTCCATTTTTAAAAATATACCTATAAAAATGATGCGACACCCCTTTAGATAAAGAAGTAAAGGTATCTCCAACAATTGTTTTCAACTTGTACTTCAATGTATCATGAACCCCAACTTTTTCATCATGATGAATCTCAGTAACATTATACTCCATTGAACTTCCCTTATGAATTCCTAGATAGTCATAAAATTCAACATCTTCAATTATCGGTTTTATGGTCTTAATGTTTTTTTGACAAGAAAGAAAAATAAGAACTGAAAAGAATAAAAGAACTTTTAACACTCGCATGAATCTTACAATTTAATTTTTTGCGCAAATTCAAGGATTGAATTTACATAATCATCTGGATTTATCCGAGTGATTTCATCACTTTTAACTAGTACCGTCTTCATGCCTAGATTTTTCCCAAACAAGATATCAGAATCAGTATCTCCAATCATAATCGATTTTTCATAATCGATTTCAGGAAATTTACTTTTAGCTAAGTTTGCCATGTAAGGATTTGGCTTTCTATCTCCTTTATCTTCTATTTTTAGAGAGGTAGCGGAAAATACACAATCAATCTTCCCATTACATTTTTCAATTTCACTTACCATAAACGCATGAATATCATTTAACTCATTTATTGAAATGATACCTTTTCCAACACATTGTTGATTTGTAACAACTATAATCCTAGCAAATAAATATGAGCATATAGCAATGGCTTCTTTTACTCCTGGAAGAAAAGAAAAAGAACCGATAGATGTTATATATCCATCATAATTACGAGCATTAATTACACCATCTCTATCCAAAAAAAGAGTCCAATCATTTGATATTGATTTATACCACATGATTATATTTCTTTCTCAATAAGGTATTGATTTCTTGTTGATGAATTTCTTCCAATTAATTCTGCAATGAATCCTGCTAAAAAGAATTGAACACCTAACACCATACAAAACAAGGTCAACAAAAACTCTGTTCGGTCAACTAATAATCTTGCATTTTTATGTAAAAACAATTTATCTACAATAAGGTAAAAAGCAAAAGAAAATCCGATAGCAAAAAGCAACATTCCTAAAGCACCAAACAAATGCATCGGTTTCTTTCCAAACCGTCCCATAAAGACCACCGAAATAAGATCTAAAGGTCCATTAATAAATCGATTTAATCCAAATTTTGTAACACCAAATTTTCGTGCTTGATGTACAACAACTTTTTCACCAATATTAGTGAATCCTGCAAATTTGGCTAAAACGGGGATATACCGATGCATATCGCCGTATATCTCAATACTTTTAATGACATCATTTTTATACGATTTCAATCCACAATTAAAGTCATGTAATTGAATACCTGTTAATTTTCGTGCAGTCCAATTGTATAAACGTGTAGGAATTGTTTTCGATAATGGATCATGACGTTTCTTTTTCCAGCCTGAAACAACATCAAAATCTTTATCAATAATCATATCTATCAATGAAGGAATCTCATCAGGACTATCTTGTAAATCAGCATCCATGGTAATTACTACCCTCCCCTCTGCTTTTTCAAAACCCTTTTGAAGAGCAGCAGATTTACCGTAATTTCGTTGAAACTTAATCCCTTTCACATTAGAATCATGAATTGATAATTCGTTAATTACCTTCCAGCTTTGATCCTTACTTCCATCATCAATAAAAATAATCTCGTATTTGTAGTTATTCTCATTCATAACATGAAGAATCCATTCATGCAATTCTGATAGTGACTCTTCCTCATTAAACAATGGGATTACGATAGAAAGATCTAATTTATATTCCACTAAAAAAAACCATTAATTACTATAAATAAAAAATCATTGCTAATATAAACAAAATAACAATCACGAGATATTGCCAAACATCAAGAAAAAAAGGAGCTACTTTTTTTACAATTAGAATAAAATGATTCATAAAAACAAACTTACTATAAATTTAGATTGAAAATAAATCTTTCTTTTAATAAAATTAGTCTGATCTAAAAAGTATAAGACTAACTCTTAAACTATGTTATAGTTTTTATACCTCAAATCAATGTTTAATGTTTTTTTCAATGCTATTTTGAAGTAGTCTTTAAATGATCGTTTGTTGTTTTTTAAATCATAATTAAAACTCCAATCTGCATTCATAATTCTATTTTTCATAACAAGAGGATGAGTTTCTTGAAATAATGATAATTCACAAACGTTAGCATGGTAGTCAAAAATACGATCTGATCCTACATTAGTTTCTAGCCATTCATCATTATGCCACATTTTATGAAATGAGAGTTGCTTATCTTGCATTTTAACAGGGGGTTTTACCCATCCATAATGAAATACAGAGGCATCAACCTTCTTTACATTTAATTTATTGTTAGGATATTTTCTAAATCCTTGCGCATCTCTGTATGAAAAAATTTCAGAATTTACCCTTACAATCCTTATTTCATCTTGATACCAATTTAATGATGAGCCAATATATTGGTATGATCCATAAAAATGAAGGTAATCAAAAAGCAAGCCATCAACATTCTTATCAGAAACAAATTTATGCATTGAATTCAAGATGTTTTCATGGTATTTTTCATGAATGACCTCATCTCCTTGAATGTAAAAAGCCCAATCAGCATCTTTAGGAATAGCCGCATACGCCTTATCTGTTTCCAAGGCTAGAGTCCTCCCTCCTTCCCTTAAATCATCGTCCCAAACTGTTTCAATAATCTTTACTTTAGGGTCTATACTTTTAATCAGTTGCATCGTATCGTCTTCTGAATCTCCTACAGCAACAATTATCTCATCACACAAGGGCAGAATTGATTTAATCGCCTCAACAATTGGATAATCAAATTTTATAGCATTTCGAATAAACGTAAAACCGTATACTTTCATATTATTACTTACTGAAATTAGTGATAATCTCGCTTAAAAATAGTTGGTAATTATAGTGAATTGTCGCTTGCAAATAAAAACTTGTTAGGGCTAACAATTTGAGTTTTTACAGCATACATTACAATTCCAGCGGTGTTTTTAACTCCTAACTTGGACATGATGTTTTTTCGATGTGTATTTACAGTATGATTACTCAAAAATAAATTCTCAGCAATTTGGATATTTGTTTGTCCTTCAGCGATATGCTTAATAATTTCATTTTCACGTTCTGATAAAATTACAGGCAGGCATGAAAACGAATCAAAATCAATACCATTTATATCAATATTTGCTCGTTGAATGGTATCTAACAATTGACCACAAAAGAACTTATTCCCAACATATGTTTCTAGAATTGCATTGATGATTTCTGAGATATCACAATCTTTCTTGACGTAACTTTTAACTCCACCTCTCAATGCGTCTACTAATGTTTGAGCGCTTTGCTCAGGGGTAATCGCAACAAACTTCACAGAAGGAAAACGTGAAATAATAAAGGGAACTATATCAATTGAATAGCCAGAAGATGTGTAATCAATCAACACGATATCTACATCAAAATTGGAAACTAAATCTACTAATTCATCATTATCTTTGGCTTCTCCAACAATTTGAACCTTCGACTGAGAATTCAAAATTGTTCTTAACCCTATTCGAATTAATTCATTACTATCAGCGAGTATAACTTTCATTTAGAATAAATTCATTTACTTACTACAAATGTATTGAAATTAAACACATTTTCAAACCAATGAAAGACATAATGATTTCAAAATAAAAAATGATTAACGTATTTAAAACCAAAAAAGACAGGATGATTAAAGAATCACCCTGTCTAAAAACAAATTGCTGTATCTTCTATTTGGTAAATAACATCTCTCTAAACTTCGGTAAAGGCCAAAGTTCATCTGAAACTAAAAGCTCAAGTTTATCTGAGTGATAGCGAATATCATCAAAATAAACTTTTACTTTATCACAATATGCGATTGCTTTTTCCTCCATATTTTCAATTTTATTTACCATCTTTCGTTCTTCTAACATTGTATCGGAAAGTGATTTTAATTTATTCAAATGGAATGAAAGTTTTTTAATAATCTGTAATTGAGATGATGAAGCATCACCCAATTCATTACCTAACACTACTTGTAATCCTTGAACATTTTGAATTAATTTATTTTGGTATTCAATAACAGCTGGAATGATTTGATTTTGTGCAATCTCACCAATCAATCGAGCTTCAATTTGAATTTTATGAATGTAATTTTCAAAATCAATTTCTTTTCGTGCTTCGATTTCTCTTTCAGTTAATACATTCAATCGTTCAAATAACTCAATCGTTGCTCTTTCAGTCCAAACACCCAAAGATCTTGGCGTATCTTTAAAATTATTTAATCCTCTTTCACGAGCCTCAGCAACCCATTCATCCCCATACCCATTCCCTTCAAAACGAATTTTTTTTGATGCTGTTATAAGGACTTGTAATTCTTTTAAAATAGCCTCATCTTTTGTATCTCCTTTATCAATGCGAGAATCTACTTCTACCTTAAATTTAATCAATTGATCAGCCATAATCGTATTCAAGACAATCATCGCTGAAGCACAATTAGCTGAAGAACCAACCGCTCTAAATTCAAATTTATTCCCAGTAAAAGCAAATGGAGAAGTCCTATTTCGATCGGTATTATCCAACATAATTTGAGGGATTTTACCGATATTTAATTTTAATTCAGTTTTATCTTCAGGAGTCATTTTCCCCGCCTTAACATTTCGCTCTAAATCATCTAACATTTCAGATAAATGAGACCCAATAAATGTGGAGATAATAGCTGGTGGTGCTTCATTTGCACCTAGCCTATGATCATTGCTAGCAGAAGCGATACAAGCTCTTAACAAATCTGCATTATCATGAATTGCCTTAATGATATTTACAAAAAATGTAAGGAACTGTAAATTAGATTTTGGATTTTTTCCTGGTGCCAGTAAATTTACACCTGTGTTTGTCGATAGTGACCAATTATTGTGTTTCCCCGATCCATTTACGCCTGAAAATGGCTTTTCATGCAATAGAATATGAAAATTATGATTTATTGCAATTTTCTCTAATAAGTCCATCAATAATAGATTGTGATCATTAGCTAGATTGCACTCTTCAAAAATAGGAGCACATTCAAATTGATTTGGAGCAACCTCATTATGACGAGTAGTTACAGGGATTCCTAATCGGATTGCTTCTTGTTCAAAATCCCTCATGAAAGCCTCTACTCTTTCAGGAATAGATCCAAAATAATGATCATCTAACTGTTGGCCTTTCGCAGGTGCATGACCAAACAAAGCCCTTCCAGTCATCATAATGTCTTGACGCGCATTAAAAAATGCTTTATCTATTAAGAAATATTCTTGTTCCCAACCCAATGTAGCAATCACTTTATTGACATTTCTATCAAAATATTGGCAGACATCAGTAGCAGCTTCATCAACAGCATGTAAAGCTTTAATCAAAGGCATTTTAAAATCTAAAGATTCACCAGTATATGAAATAAAAATAGTCGGTATACATAATGTTTTACCAATTATAAAAGCAGGAGATGATGGATCCCAAGCTGTATATCCTCTTGCTTCAAAGGTGTTTCTAATTCCGCCATTAGGAAAAGAAGATGCATCAGGTTCTTGTTGAATTAATAAATCACCATCAAAACGCTCAATTGCTTTTCCAGGACCTACAGGTTTAAAAAAAGCATCGTGTTTTTCAGCAGTTGAACCTGTTAATGGTTGAAACCAATGAGTATAATGAGTAGCTCCTTTTGAAATAGACCAATCTTTCATTGCAGAAGCAACTTGATCAGCTATTTTACGATCTAATGTAGTACCAGTCGAAATTGATTCGCTCATCATTTTGAACACATCACCTGGCAAAAAATCACGCATTGCATCTATGTGAAATACATTTTCAGCGAATAAAGCTGAAATTTTACCATTATAATCTGAATGTTTTGGTTTACGATTTAAAACATCTTGATACGCTTGCTGTCTAATAGTTGCCATCTAATTTTAATTTTATTTGGCAAATATATGAATTCTACAGGGGGTAGTTAAATAAAAATCGTTTTTTTTTATGAACACCCCCCCATTAAAAGCAAGCTAAATTAGATTATTATATCTTTTTGATTAAATACATCTTACTTTCTGTTCCTGATATAATTCTTCCTATATTTTTTCTATGAGCAAAAATCACTACTAATGCGATCACAATTGAAAAAACAATTAGGGACATCGATTTTTCGGTTGAGAAAAAAATGACTTGAATTGGAAAGCAAAAAGAAGTAATGATTGCTCCTAAAGAAACGTAATTTGATATTAAAAAAACAATCAAAAATACCGCCATACATATAAGCGCAGCCCTTGGCTGTATTGCAATGATAACTCCAAGAGAAGTAGCAACTCCCTTACCACCTCTAAATCCTGCATATAAAGGAAAAAGATGTCCAATAATAACACCAAAAGAACAAATTATTTGGTGATCAATCAATCTCTGATTATCAAAACCAAAGATAACCAAAGGGATTAAAAGCGAAACAATTCCTTTTAAGACATCAATTAATAAAACAATTACACCTGGCTTTTTACCCAAAACCCTAAATGTATTTGTAGCTCCAGCATTTTTACTTCCATGCTCTCTTACATCGAGCCCATGAAACCTTAGCCCTACCCATACAGCAGTAGGAATAGAACCAATTAGATAAGAAAGGACTAAACAAATTAATAAACTCATAAGAATACTCATTACGTGTTGAATTATTTATTAAACAATTTTAAAAAACTACTCATGTAAATCCTATTATCTGTGATTTCATATGAGAAATTAGATGATTTTCTTTTTTCCGGTTTAATTGATGATACCAATGAATTAAATTCATCATCTTCAGAAAATAATTTTAATTCACCCTCTTTTTTAGCCATTTCATATTTGAAGAAATAATCTTTTCCAAAAGTTGAATTTAAATAAATACCTAATTTATCGCCAGAAACATTTTCAGAATAAACTTGATATAAAAAAACTTTAATCGGAAATTCTTTCATTACTACATCATCATTTATGGAAACTAAAGTAGCATTTTCAGTTGTTGAAATTAACCCTTTATCTTGTGAAGCTTTCTTATCAAATGACACAAACTTAAGACCTGAAATTACTAATCCTTTTTCTAATTCATCTGGAACCCTTTTTAGAATTTTTTCTTCCGAATACAAGTTAGATATTTTATCATACTCTTTTTTATCAACCCAATTATTAAGTGCATAAAAGAAATTTGTATTATTCAAATCAGCTGTAACAATTGCTTCATCTGATTTTATCTTATTCGCAATATCACCCAGCAAACCATTATCGATTGGAATAGTAAATTTAGCAGTTGCATTCACTTCGGATTTCCCAGTTGTACTTGTGTATTTAACATCTCCAAAAGCATCAACAGAAACCACACCTAGATTAAGTCCAAAATCAATTTTCCCTGCCCCTATTAACTCACATGACTTGGTGTTTAAACTCAAATAATCCCCTTTTGATGTTCTATTTTGTAATTTACTCATACTAGCTAGCTGAAAGATAGAACTATCTTTATTGTACCTAAGTATACCGAAGGATGATAGTATGACTGGGTCATTCTGACGAACCATATTTGATAAAAAAACAGGGTATATTTTAACACTATCAATCGTTTGTGAATCTCTCCACATCAATCCTGAACTAACTGTCGTTCCATTAGAGGATGCTTGATCTTTCATAATCGGTATCTGAATGTCTTTTCTATCTATATCTGCCTGAAAAGAAATCCAGCTTCGCTCAAACTTGTTACACGTATGAAAAATTCGAGTAGATCCTTTAAATGAAATTAAAGAAGTTGGTGCATTTATTTTTATACCTCCATGATATTCAAATTGCTTATTGAATTTAAACTTTATTGAATCTGAAATTTTCCCATAAGCAACAGTTGTTCGAAGAGAATCATCAACTCCGATACTTTCCATAACCAAATCAGTCTTAACACTATCAGAATCGTAATACGGATAAATTCCTCTCGCAGAATAATTTTGTCTTGAGGTAATGATGGTACTGGCGTCAACAAATTTATGAAAACGGGTAGTCCGATTAGCTAAAATCAATGATTTTTCAAGAGGATCCATTTTAGCTTTTTCCCGTATTGTTACAACTCCCTTATCTGGATAGATACGGGCATCAGCTACATCAACGTATTTAGCATCTTTACAATAAATAACATTTTCTTTTAAGTCAAAGACCGCTAAAGATGTTCTAAATTGCAATGAATCTTGTCTTGTATTTATCGAAAACATATTTGAAACTAGGTTTTCAGATTTAGAAGCAACAAGGTTTTTATCTTTCGTTGATAGATCGATATTTTCTTTATCCATATTCCACTCAAACTTATCCATGGTACAACTATACTGATTAACCGGAAAATTAACAATCGTTTGACCTGCATTAGATATAAATTCACCCGTCCTATTTTTAAATGAAACATGCGACTTAATATTATCAGTAACAAGCGAATAAGGTTCTATTTTCTCATTTTCTTCGGTAGATAAATACTTTTTATTAAACAGGTTAAAAGTAGATGTATCTGCATCCATTTCCCAGCGATTAAACTTAAACAAACGTGAACCAATAGCAGCGACTTCAAAACTCATTAAACCATTCCCTGTCATTCCTTGTGGAGCAACAATAGCAGTTCCATTAAGTTGAGCTTCATTATTGAAAAAAGACAATAAGGTATCTGTAGAATAAGCTTTTAATTTTTTAAGTCTAGGCATATAAGCAATATACGCTTTTGAACACCTAACATCTGGAAACTGAACACCTGTTTCAATCGGTTTATTTTCAAATGTAGCATATCCCACGGTAGAGTCGGGAAGAAAAACAAACGCTTTAGATATGGATCTTGACTGAATAAAATCAATCTTTCCAGATCCCTCTAAACCTCTATTGGAAAGCACAATTTTATTCTCATACTTTGCTCCTGTGCTATAAAAATCATACCCCCCTGGAGGTGATTCTTGAACAAAACCAAAAGAATAATCATTCATTATTTTCAGTTCCTGCTTTAAAATTGGAAATATACCTGCAGAATTAAGTTCTCCTTTTAACTTAAAACTCGATTCTTTAAAATTATCTAAACTATCAAGATCAAAGGGATATACATCAAAATAAAAACGTGCACTATCGTAAGCTCCTTTATATAAGTCCTTTTGAGCGTAAAATACTTTAACTCTATTTTCCACTTTGATTTTAGGGAAATCTGTAAATAATTTAGACTTCCCAGATCGATTTGTTGAATCATCGATAAATAAAGCTCCTTTAATACCATAAACAGAACTTGTCATCATTATGGATGACTTACCATCTTTTTCAGTTAATGGAGCAACGGAAAAAAAACTAGGTCCTGATTTAATTAAGTCAATTTTGTTTTTCTCGTAATTAAAATAACCATCGTAAACACGAATTAACATTTTACCAGATTCTACAAAACCATTAAACGAAAAATCTCTGTTTTTGTAAATGGTAACCATTGAATTAGATGGAATAACGGTTGTTTTTTGCACCGGTGATAACTCAACTTTATCAATTGCATATAATTTTATTTCAAAATTATTTATATTTAAAACACCAAAATTTTTAAGCTTCCCACGCTCTTCTTTTAACTTTTTAAAATCACGCACTAAATTTGCTATCTCTTTATTTGCTTTAATTTTTTCTTCTGTAAAATTCCCGTTAATTACAGGATTCATTTCACAATTAAATATTAGGTAATCGTAATCTATTTTATCGGATTTTGCATTAACAAAATTAAATAATTTCTCTTTTACCGTAATTACCCCTTTTTCTGAATCATAATTTATAAACCCTAAAATGTGAAGGTTTAAAAAGGTAGTTTTAGCTTCCGATAAAACTTTATTTAATGACGATGAAAGTTCAGCATCTTTCAACACATTCTTATTATTATCAATACAATATTTTGCAATGGAAGCCAAAGGATTTACTTTGTCTAAACCTTGTATTTCTTCATATTGTTTAGCGTTATACATGTTTTTAGACTCAAAACGTGCTTTTCTTTGTTCTTGACTTCCTACATTATAAGAAAAATATAATTCATCTACCCCTTTTATCCACTGTAGCTTTGGAACAAACATTTCTAAATTATGATACGAGCTAAAAAAAGGAGTTACAATACTTCCAACGGACGGAGGAGTAAAATCGATCGCTTTATCACTAAATATATATTTTACGTCTAACCCAGGATGATAGATAGAATCTTTTTGTGCAATGTAAATAGTGATTTGACTTTTATTTGAAATAATTTGCTTTGGATCTATTGAAACATATTGCGATGCTATTTTGATAAAAGGCTTATTTTTTACATTTACAATAAAAGATGCTGGCGAATTTGGATACCCAATTCCAACAAACTCAGCTCCACGCTGACTGTAGCTACCTATATAATCTACACCTTCAGCAATGTTTTTTATGGTTAAGTTTCTATTAAAAGAGAAAAATTTGGGAAATTCTTTATCTACTTCTCTATTTGCTTGAATCACCATATCGTTTAACTTACCTAATATTGGCTTTTCAAAAAAAGGCGTGTTCATTTCAACTGTATCGCAATTAAATCGAGTATATTTTGTGTTTACCGAATAATGAAATAATTTACAAAATGTTTTTTTTGGATCTAATCCAACTTTAGACCAATTCAAAGTACCTCCACTTCCAACATAAGCACCAGAAAACAGATCAAAAACCCCTGTAGTTTGATTTATTACGATACTGTCTAAAAAGGTATTACTATTCCCAAATGAGTTACGTAATAGACACACTAATTTGCCATTTGTAAATTTAATAATCGGCTTATCTTGAATGTCAAATGAAAAATCCCCACTTCTATAACTCCAAACATGCTCATTAGATTCAAACAAAATCTTACGATTAAAGAAATCAGATGATATGTCTATAAATTCTTTAAATCGGGATGCATTCTTAGAAGCTAATAATTTTTCAGTAGTACCTTGCCAAGCAGAAAAACTTTTGGCACTTTGCTTTGTTTTGATAATTGAATAAACAGAGTAAACGTAAAAGTAAATTTCAGGGTAAACACTTAATTTTTTTGACTCTATCAAATTACAGGTTTCAACTACACGTTTGAAATACTCATCAGAAAAGTCAGATGTTTCGAGTAACATCACTTTTAACTCATCCCTAACAAAATTTCTAGGAGTTTCTGATTTAATCACCTCTAATTTATTCATCAATACTTTAACAAAACTCTCCCTATTTTCAGTATACGTTTGAGCGTAAATAAGATTGGAGCTAAATAAAAATAGTATACCAATTAAAATGGATCGAATTAGCGAGAAAAAAGTATTCATTTTGAGAGAGATTAGATCTTAGTGAAAATAACTGAAGCCCATGTTTCTTTAGTGATCATTGAGTCAAAAATTAAGTTGTAAGTTAGCGCTTTTTGAATTAAATCAGTTGTATCAGATTCGAAAAAACCACTAATTATTAAACAAGACCCTGTTGATAAAGAGGATGAATACATTCCAAACTGAGCAGTTAATATATTTTTATTAATATTTGCAACAATTAAGTCAAAATACATGCCTTTTATAATATCAATATCTCCACAACGTGAAACAATATTTTCACATTTATTTCGTTCTGCATTTTCAATAGTGTTTTCAGCACTCCAAGATTCAATATCGATAGCAAGCACTTGTTTTGCACCTAATTTTTCAGCTACAATCGCTAATACACCAGTACCAGCACCCATATCTAAAACAGCAGCTGGAAAATCTATAAAACGATCTTTAATAAATAGCATGTTTTTAACCATCATCCAAGTAGTTTGGTGATGTCCAGTACCAAAAGACATTTGAGGTTGAATAATAATGGGAATACCTAAAACAGTTACACCCTTATGAAATGGAGCAAGTATTGTCACAAAATCCTCTATATAGACTGGAGTAAAATCAGATTCCCACTTACTATTCCAATTTTGAAAAGGGATTATTTTGAATGAATAAGAAATAGACACCCCTTCCAAAACAGAAGATAATATCGTTTCTGAAACTACTTTTTGTTGGTCAACTTTATCATCATCTCCAAACGCTTGGAAACCAGATTCACAATCCACAAAACTATCAAATCCAAGTTCAGCTAATTCCGTAATTAGAATCTCTGCCCAAGGTGAAACTTGAGTGATGAATACACTTAATTCGATTCGATTCATTTAAAAAGAATTAGCAATTACTAAAAAATCTTCTGCGACCAATGATGCCCCACCAATCAATCCACCATCAATATTATCTGATGAAAAAAGCTCTTTTGCATTTTTAGCATTACAACTTCCACCGTATAGAATTGAAATATCACTTGCAATTTGAGATGAGTATTTAATGGTAATTGATTGCCTAATAAAAGAATGCATCGATTCAGCTTGATTTGAAGTCGCTGTTAATCCGGTACCTATTGCCCAAATTGGTTCATAAGCTATCGCAACATTATTAATTTGCTCTTCTGACAAATGAAAAAGACTTTCTTCTAATTGTGCATCAACATATTTGAATTCATCCCCCATTTCTCTTACTTCAAAAGGCTCACCACAACAAAAAACAATAATTAATCCAGCTGAAATAGCAGCATCAACTTTTTGTTTAACAATCAGATTAGTCTCCTTAAACAATTGTCTTCTTTCCGAATGCCCAATCAAAACATGAGTAAGACCTAGCTCTTTTAGTTGAATAAAGGAAACCTCACCTGTAAACGCTCCTTTTTCTTCATAGAATCCATTTTGAGCACCGAGTGATAATAAAGGGAATGCTTTTTTTATCTCACTTAAATAAATGAGTGGTGGGAAAATAATTAACTCATCACATAGATATTTCATTGTCGAAATTTCTTCGGACAAACTTATGGCTGAAGACGAATTCAAATTCATTTTCCAATTTCCAGCTACTATCTTTTTTCTCATCTATTTTTAATTTAATATGTATTTGGTTAACCATTCTATTTTGGGAAGATTATCAAGTGGGTACTTCCCTAGCACCTTACCTTTTTTCAAGATAACAACCAAAACATTAGACCTCCCAATGACTTTTAACTCAGTCGCATCATTAGTGAAAAGGGGGATATTAACCGCATATTTTTTGCGCCAAAATTCCATTTTCTGATAAGATGAATTAGACACAAGATACATCGGTGTTTTTTTCTTATCTGCATTTAATTTTAAGTCTTTCAGCGCCCGTATATTTGACCAATCTGCATGATCAAAATCATTAGAAAAAATTAAATAAATTGAAGGTGAATTTACTATATGATTTCGAATGGTTATTTCTTCATTTTCTATTTTTTGATCCTTCATTTTTAGTAAAAAAGGATCTCTCAAATCTATCTTTGTTAAATCCTTGACTTTAATAACAGGGTCAAATTGACCCGTGATGGAAGGAAGTTTAGTTGGTGAAATTGTTTTTGTAATCATTCGATTAAATTTCCAAGAAGGATTTGAGTCAATATTTGATTGTTTATATGATTTACTACTAGAATTATACACACGTAGTTCACCTGTTTTTTTATTCTTATATGTAAGCATTGAAGCATATGTTCCGACCAAACCATCGTTCATCTTAAATTTTAAGTTGTTTCCAACAGCATATGGACTATAGTCTTTCATAGGTTCGTGCGTTAAAATATACACCACCATAATTACAGACATAATACTAATAATCAAAGCACTACCTCCATAATTACCAAGAAATTTTCCTCCCGCCTTTAGAATCCATAGTGAAGCTATTAAAGAACTAAAACAAAATAAAAATGGAAAATACCAATTAAACATTACACACAAAACAAGTATTAACGCTAATGAAATAGAAGAAAGTGTTAAATTTTGAGAGACTGAATTTGGATAAATACGTCTTCTACATAAAAATATCCATCCACTGAAATAAAGTAATATGCAATCCTTCCAAAAAGACTCTACAGGCAAAAGTGATCGACCAAAAACACCCTTAAAAGCATCTCCAAAACACCCACAATCTTGAACACATTGAGGGGATTTAAACTCTGTAACAATTAATTGATTTCCTGATTTCTGAATTGAATGGATTTTTTTGTCGGCTATTTTATATTTACTCTCCCGTAAATATTGATTCATAATTGATTTTCCTTGTAGCGAATTATTAAAGTACATATTCTCGTCTTGAAAAGTACTTTTCTCATTACATGTTGCAGTATGCCAAGTTAAAAAAGTAAAAAAAAGAAGCAAAAACATTAACAACCACGAAGTAAGTCTCCCTTTTGCACCAAGTACTAAAAATACACCAATAACTATCTCCAAAATACAAAGTAGCACCCCTAAAAGAAGTGAATAATCAATCAAATACTCAAGCGAAAAAGAGGGGGAATTAAACCAAGTCTTTATGCGATAGGCTATTGCCCCATCTTCAAAATACTCTTTCAACTTTAAAGAAAATCCGATTGGATCATTCGCCTTGATTAAACCTGAAAAAATAAAAAATGATCCTACTAAAACCCTACTAACATAGGCGAAAAGCTCCTTCCCTTTAAAAATGAAAATACCAATAATTGATGCTAAAATTAAAAGAACACTTACAGAAAATAAGGCTATTTTATAATCTTCAAATAATGGAGAAAACGCAGCAAAAAAAAAGATTAAGCCAATAACATTAGCACAAACAAGTGAAACATTTAAAATTAAAGAATGACCATACCAGCTATTTACTATCTTCATTATGAAATAAGATTAATTAGACAAATGAATCAATGAAAAAACAGCATAATTAAGCATGTCATAATAATTAGATGATATTCCTTCACTCACTATAGTCTGCCCTTTATTATCCTCTATTTGCTTAACCCTAAGTATCTTGACTAAAATTAAATCCGTCAGCGAACTTACTCTCATATCCCTCCAAGCTTCACCATAATCGTGATTTTTTTTCAACATTAACTCAAATGCTTCATTGGCGTATTTAGAATAAAGCTCAACAGCTTCTTTTTCGGATAAATTGATTTCGAGCAACTTTTTTTCTTCTAATTGAATCAAGGCCATAATACAATAATTAACGATTGCGCTAAATTCATCGTAAATCCCCTCACCCACTTTATTCTCTCCCGTCTCTTGAATGGTCCTAATACGTTGTGCTTTGATGAATAATTGGTCTGTTAGTGAACTAGAACGAAGAATCCTCCAAGAAGTACCATAATCTTTCGTTTTTTTTGAAAAAATATCCTTGCAGGCATCAATAACTTTAGTATATTGTTCAATCGTTTTAGACATAAAATCGAATTAAATTTGAATCTATGAAATTAATACTTTTTCGATGATTAACAAGATTAGAATTGGTAAAAAAATACACGATTTGTCAACTCCAGTAATTTTGGGTATTATAAATAGTACCCCCGACTCTTTTTATGATAAGAGCAGAACAAAATCTTTAGAAGATGCTATCCATAAAATTGACAACATGGTATCAGAAGGTGTAGATTGGATTGATATTGGAGGGTACTCCACTAGGCCAGATGCTTCCGAAATAAGTATTGAAGAAGAATGTGAGCGCATAATTCCTGTCATTATTGAAACACATCGAAATTATCCAAATCTAATAATTAGCTGTGATACTTTTAGAGGTAAAGTTGCTGAAAAAGCGCTTCATCATGGTGCCTCCATTATAAATGATGTAAGTGGTGGATCTATTGATTCAACTCTTCTTGATGTAGTTTCTGAATATCAATGCCCGTACGTTTTAATGCATTCTAGAGGAAATCCTCAAACAATGCAAACGCTGACAACATATTCAAACATTTTCAAAGATGTCGCATATTACTTCTCTCATATGACAAAAAAACTGCATGTAAAAGGAATTAATGATGTTATTCTTGATATTGGGTTTGGGTTCGCTAAAACAACGGCCCAAAACCATTTATTATTTAGTAAGCTTCAAGACTTCGCTTTTTTAAACAAACCTTTATTAGTTGGAGTATCTAGGAAGTCTATGATTTACAAACAATTGAATTCCCTACCCGAAGATTCATTAAATGGAACAACAGTACTTCACACACTTGCATTAAATGCAGGAGCTCAAATTCTTCGTGTTCACGATGTAAAAGAAGCAAAAGAAGCAATTCAATTAATCCAAGCAAGTACTTTCAAATAAATCCTGAAAAACATAATTGACAAGGCTTTAAATAATCACAAATAAAAAACATTAAAAATCACCTCCACCACTATTCGAATCGTTGGTGACCTTTACTTTTTTCGAAACTTCCATTTTACCAAATTTATAATTGATATTGACATACAACCTTCGTGTTGTTTGTTTAAAAGTAGATGTTTGATTTACTGTTTCTTGATCAACATGAATTCTAAATTCTTGTGAATTAAAAATATCTGAAATCTTTACCCCAAATGACCATTTTCCATCTTTAATTAATTTTTCAGAAGATAAATCTAAAGAAGCCCTTGGTTGAACTGTTCCTTGCATCGTAACAATTGGGGCGTTGTACTTTGTATTTATTTGAATAGAAGCTGTTTTATTCCAAAAATCGAATGTGCCAATGTACTTTACACTCCAATTAAAACCTGAATTATTTTTAAAAATAACCTCATTATCATGGTATTTAATTTGGTTTCCACTAAAAGAAAAGACATTTTTAAATGATGGAACTGGACGAAAATTGATACTAATTTCAGAACCGATACTTTCTGATCGATCGATATTAATATATGTAACAGCAGCATAACCATTATCATAATACTTCCTGTAACGTTGTAAAACATTGATTGTATTCTTATAAAAAACACTCGCATTTAAAGAGAATTTATTTTTTATAATACCCAGCCCAAGTTCATATGAATCAATAAATTCAGGACTAACCTCAGGATTTCCCCTTCGAAGATTATAAGGGTCAGCATAACTTGTAAAAGGATTTAAAGTTTCTGCAGAAGGGCGATTAATTCGTTTGGAATAATTCAAAATTAAATCCATATTTTTCACGAATGAATACGTCAAAAAAGCAGATGGAAATATATTAAAATAAGATTTTGGATAACTTGTTAATTGAGAAAGTAAACTGGGAACTTGAAAAGACTTTTCTAACCTTGCCCCTAATTGATATTTAAATTTATTGAATTGTTGAGCAAAATTACCATATGAAGAATATATTTGTTCGTCATATGTATACTTAAAACTAGATAACGTGTCTTTATTAAAAATGGAAGATATACTATCCTTTGTTTCAGATTGAGAATCAACCATTGAGTTTCTCTGAATCGTTTTGAGTCCAACTTCAATACGAATACTTTTAGGTAATACTTGAATGAAATCGAATGTAACTAGAGACACACGATTTTTCTCGTTACTTAGTAAGTTTTGGCTCAGGTCTTTTTTACCTTCATATTTCTGAACATATTCACCCCCAACCAAATCAGAAGAAAAAGACTGACTTGCATCAAAAACAAATGATCCTTTATCCTCTTTAAAATCTAACTTATAATTTAAATTCGCATCAAAATTTAGCTGATTTGAGGGGTCTAAAGAATTACGAGTCCATCGGTTTAAAACCAAACCATCTTTATCTAATTGTTGGTTAACTAAATCACCATATCTATTTCGTTCACCTTGACCTGCGGTTAATGATATTCCTAATGTATTCCGATCTTTTAAATAAAAATCTGATCCAGCTTTAATTGTATTTCCGACATTATAATCCGTTCCTTTTCTATCTTGTTTTAGCGAAAATAATGTATCACCAAAAAAACGATTCATTTGTCCAAAATTATTTCGTTCACCTTCGTAATGCCTATAAGAATATGTTCCGTAAACATTGAATCGTGCATTTCGAATACTTAGAGAAGTTGAACTATTGAATATATTTCCTGAAGCCACATTTGAAGAAACATTACCATTAATGCCCCGCAATTTATTCTTTTTTAATATGATATTGATAATACCGGAAGTACCATCGGGATCATACTTAGCTGATGGATTTGTAACAACTTCAATTCGATCAATCAAGTTAGCAGGAATTGCATCAAGCATACTTTTCGATGATGAACCAGACATTAAACTTGGTCGACCATCAATTAAAACAGTCACATTACCATCCCCCCTTAAAGTTACCCTACCTTCTTGATCTACTTCAACAGAAGGAATAGAAGACAATACATCATTGACAGAACCTCCTCGAGCAGAGATATCATCAGCCACCGAAAACACTTTTTTATCAAAAGATGCCATCAACAAGGATTTATTTGCGGAGATTGTTACTTCCTTTAATTCGGTAGACTTGATATTAGATAGATAAACTTGTCCAATGAGTCGATTATGAAGCGATGTATTTATGAAAATGGGCGAAATCCATTTATCTAAATAACTCAAATGTGTTATTTTCAGTAAATAATTACCGTCTTTCACATGCTCAAATAAAAATTCACCCTTTACACTTGAATACATTGCATATTGAAGAGATGAATCTTTTGATAACAATAATTTTACCGAAACATATTCAATAGGTATATTAGTTAACGAATCTTTTAAGACACCAGAAATAATCCCTTGATTTTGTTGAGATATCGAATAAGATATACAATAAGTAAAGAGAAAAAAACAATAAAAAAATTTCATTAACATTTCTAATTATCGTAAAATTCACCTTCATTAAAAAAACGAAATGATTTGTTAAACAATTCTACTAGCACCGAATTCCCATAAACAGTATACACACCTCCAATCTGATTCGTGATATTATACACTTTACCATCTTTGTAAACATCAACACCTCCATTAATGTTCGTAAACACAAACACTCCATTTTTAAGGATAAAATCCTTAGGTAAGTATGAGCAAACTTTTAGCTTTTTACCTTGATAAAAGGTAAAAACATTATTGTTTTCATCCCAAACAATGAGATCATCTTTAACTTCCCATAATGAACTGTAAAAATTAGAGATTTCTATTTTTTTATGGTTGTTGTACATCCAAATATTTCCATTGTTGTCCTCATAAGAGATAAAACCCCTACCCGCCTTATACTTTTTAACCATAACAGATTCAATATCCATAAGTAATCCATTATCTATCACTGTAAACGTTCTATTAACAGGATCGTTAAAGCAAATGATAGACGTTCCAGACTGACCTAAAATCGGCTGATTAGACGCTTCGATTTCATGTACCTTACCAAACATAAAATACTTATATACATCTCCATAATCCTTAAACATTAAGCAGTTTTCACCAATAGATTCAGGCATAGACAATCCACCTACCTGTTGGGAAATTGTGATTACTTCACCTTTATAATAGACATTTATCTGTTTAAATCGAGTATCTTGAAATACGATTAAACTATCCGTAACCAAATAATCACCTGAATTATATGTTAGTAGTTTATTCACGCCATTATTGAATCCATATAGTGTATTTCCTACTGAGTAAGCGACATAATTATCTGAAACAGAGAATTTAACATCCTGGGGTGTAATTTCCTTATAATTAACACCTTCAAAAACTTTAAAATTTCCTCTTCCATCCACATATGCCATTATATTATCCCCAGATTTAAACGAATTAATCCGTTGCATTTCAAGAGTTCTAACATTCGATTTATAGAATGATTTTAGATATCCTGAGAAATCAATAAAGGGTGCAATTTGACCAAATAATGAACTAAATAAAATTAAAAATAAAACACTTAAAAAAAACCTCATAATTAAAAAAATAGGATGATAAAAATAATTTTGTAGAAAACACTTTTATTGACAAGGATTTACTCCATATTTTTGATTAATGCGCACATAAAAAAACGCCCAAATCAGAGAAAAGGGCGTTTAAAAAAAACATATTTCATTAAGCAAGCATTGAAACTGGATTTTCGAGATATCCTTTCAATGTTTGTAAAAATGCTGCCCCGGAAGCGCCATCTACAACCCGATGATCACACGAAAGTGTTAATTTCATAATATTACCTGGAACAACCTGACCATTTTTAACTACAGGAACTTGGCTAATTCCACCTACAGCAAGAATACAACTATCAGGAGGATTAATAATCGCTGTAAATGAATCAATTCCAAACATTCCAAGATTTGAAATAGTAAAGGTATTTCCTTCCCAATCTGAAGGCTGTAACTTCTTATCTTTTGCTTTTTGAGCAAATACCTTTACCTCTTGACCAATCTGAGCCATCCCTTTTGTATCTGCAAAACGAACAACAGGAACCAATAAACCATCTTCCACAGCAACCGCAATTCCAATATGAACATGGCTATTACGACGAACTACATCACCTAACCAAGAAGAATTTATTGTTGTATGTTGTTTTAATGAAAGCGCAACGGCCTTCACCACCATATCATTAAAGGAGATTTTAACTCCTTCTTTTGAATTCATTATTTTACGTGCGTCAATTGCATTATCCATATTGACATCTATCGTTAAATAAAAGTGGGGAGCTGAAAACTTACTTTCTGCTAATCTACGTGCAATTACTTTTCTCATTTGAGAAACAGGTTCATCAACAAAAGATTCTTGGGCATTGCCCTCAGAATAAACAGGTATCGATCCAACTGCATGAGAGTAAGGGACATAATGATCTACATCACGTTTAACAACCCTTCCTCCGTCTCCAGTACCGTTAACGGTATTAATATCAATTCCTTTTTCTTCAGCCATTTTCTTCGCTAATGGAGACGCAAATGTTCGTCCATTAGCATTTGAAGTGGCAATCGGATTAACTTTAATCGGAGAAGGAATCGGTGATGTAACAGGCAAACTAACTTCATTAGAAGTAGAAACTGGTTTTGATTCAATCTTAATTTCTTCTAAAACAACAGAAGAATCTGATATTAATGCAGAAATATCTTCACCTGCTTCACCAATAATTGCTAAAATAACATTTACTGGAACAGAAACTCCTTTTTCGACACCAATATGAAGTAATGTACCATCAAAAAAAGATTCAAATTCCATCGTTGCTTTATCAGTTTCAATTTCAGCTAATAATTCACCATTGGAAACAGTGTCTCCTATTTTCTTATGCCATTCAGCGACAACTCCATCAGTCATAGTATCGCTCAATTTAGGCATGTAAATAATTTCCGCCATAAGTTAGTTTTTAATATTCTTTAATGTAAGGATAATCTTGTTGTGTATAAACATCGTTATACAATTCTTCAGGAGCTGGATAAGGAGAATTTTCAGCAAATGTGATAGACTCTTCCACTTCTTTTTTAACCCAATCAACGATTCCTTGAATCTCTAATTCATTCAACCATTTATTTTTCTTAATGACAGTTAAACAGTGATCAATCGGGTCTTGTTCCATCCAAGAAGCTACCTCTTCTTTCGTTCTATATTTTTGCGGATCAGACATCGAGTGCCCCTTATAACGGTAAGTTCTTATATCTAATAAAGTTGGACCATCGCCTCTTCTTGCCCTAGCACAAGCTTCTGCAATTGCTTCATGAACTTCCTCAGGAGACATTCCATTTACAGATTTTGAGGGCATTTCAAAAGAATCGCCAATTTTCGATAAATCCTGAACGTTTGTAGTTCGTTCAACGGATGTACCCATTGCGTAATTATTGTTTTCAATGATGTAAATCACTGGTAATTTCCAGATCATTGCCATGTTAAATGTCTCATGAAGAGATCCTTGTCTGACTGCTCCATCACCCATAGAAACAAAAACAACATTATCTGTCTCATTATATTTTTCAGCAAAAGCGACACCAGTACCCATTGGGATTTGAGCACCAACTATACCATGCCCTCCCATGAAATTACGTTCTTTATCAAAAAAATGCATTGAACCACCTTTCCCTTTAGAACAACCAGTAGATCGTCCATAAAGTTCAGCCATTAAAACTCTTGGGTCTGTCCCTAAAGCTAAAGGATGTGCATGATCTCTATATGCAGTCATGTGACTATCAGAAGGCCTGCATGCAGATATTGTTCCAGCTACGATTGCTTCTTGCCCAATATATAAATGACAAAACCCTCCAAATTTTTGCTGGATATACAACTGTCCAACCTTCT
Organism: Chryseobacterium gleum; assembly: GCA_945897755.1. GTDB lineage: Bacteria > Bacteroidota > Bacteroidia > Flavobacteriales_D > Crocinitomicaceae > CANHVK01. Next base: position 39,883 of record CAMDGH010000010.1, read on the forward strand.
CTTCAAATCTTCGGATTAGCAACATGTCCTTATACCATTTGATATAAGTCTCCTTTGAAAAAGATGAAGAAACACTTGCAGTGCTTTTTTTAGTCGATTTACTTGGTTTTGATATTATTTTTTCTGCCATTATACAAGGTTTGTTAAAATCTATAAGTACAAATATAAAAAAAGAATTTGTTTTTTCAATTTAAGCATTTTCATTCAATTTATCCCACATTAAAAAGGGATATTTAAGCATTAGCTTTTTTTTAAATTTCCTTTTGTTGTCTTCAAAGGTCAAGGACGAAATAGAATTTGGATTTATCAACACATGATCTTCCATAACAAAATACTTAATCAACTCATTAACAGAATATTTAACATGTTCTGGGAAGTAAAAGTACATCAACTTTTCCCAAACATAAGTGATTGCATCTTCCGTAGGATGTATTAAGTCTTTTTTAAAAAATCGGTAGTCCCTCAATTCGTCCATAATAATCTCGTAGGATGGAAAATAAGATGTATTTATAGTATCAACTAATCCAAAGACTAACTCGAATAAGCGTGCCTTACTCCTATTATTTTCAATTAAGCCATCTTTTATATGCCTTACAGGACTAATAGTAAACACAATTTTAATGTCGGGGTTTAAATGTTTTAAAAAAAGGATTGTTTTATTCCATTGGATAAGCATTTCATGGACACTGGATAATTCTTTTTTAAAAACGGTAATATCTTCCTTATGACAATTTCCAACAACCTTTTTCAAAGTGTTATGAATATATCCCCAAGCTGTTCCAAATGTAACAAAGAGGACATCCGTTTTTTGAATGCGCTCCCTAAAATCAGTTTGTATTTTTTTAATTTCTGTCTCAAAGGAAATAACATCCGTGTTATTAATATATGATGCACAATACCAGTTTAAAAAACGATCTTCTTGCTGGAAATTAAATTCCGATAAATTTTCCGTCATCAATAATTCAGCGATCGCTAAAGGATGAAAAATGGTCCCAAATGGATTAGAACAAACGTCAAAACCAATCTTATCAAACTCTTTTGCTATTTCATCTGAGAAACAACTCCCTAAAAAAGTTAGTTTATCACTCAATAAAATATCAATATCCTTGGATTTAATCAATTGATTTTTCAAAAAAAACTGCATACTTAGTTTAGAATAAAAATTGTTGTTTTGTAAAATATAACAGTTCACTCCAGCCTACCCATTCTTCATATTCAGAAATCGATTCATTATGCCAAACAGGGATAAACTGACCACCAAATTGCTTAACTTCATTTGCAAGTTGTTGAACAGAATCCTTCGCTTGAATAACAGACATTTTCTTATATTTTCGATAAGTAATATCCATGTAAGAAAAAGGATGTAGTTTAAGATTTGTTTTGGTGTTTTTTTTTAAATCAAAAAAGTAAAAAGGCCGTGCTGTACCAGCTCTAAAACCTGGTTCTTGAGCATAGCCCATTGAATAATCATCTTTGATACCATAACTTATCAAATTTCGATAGGTTAACGGAAGTTCAAGTTTTAAATAATGTTGTCTCGAAATGATGATTTTATGACCTGTAATTTCATTAAGTCGAAGAATTTCTTTTTCTAAAAAATAAGTTGAGTCGTTAGATTTATAACTCGGATGTATTCCAACATCCAATTGATTAGACATTTCCAAAATTAGTGCTCGATGACGCTCGTCATAGGCAGAAATATTCTTATCATTTTTAGCAAAATCACCTACTAACCAAAATACTTTTACATCAAGTCCATCATTTACGAAAGACTGAATAAAGTCAAAGGTATCATAAGGATCTTTTTCAATTTTCGCTAAAACATTTGACCTTCTTTTTTTCTGTGTGTATTTTTTTTCAATAAAATCTCTAGCCTGACCATATAGGGTTCGAATGCCCTCTTTCCACTCAAAAGCCCTAACATGATCAATATCAAACGTCGGTATTAATTTACTTTCAATCCGATAAGAATCTATCGGTTTAACAAAATAATCTTCTAAAAATAAGAAAATAGCAACACACCATCGATCACACACACATTTATCTAACCATTTATACTCAAACTGAATACTATTAGTTGGAACGAAACGATCGTGATTATCTCTTTTTAAAATGATATATTCTTCATAGCGTGATAAAACATAAAATATAGCAGCAAATGGATCGCACAAATGATCAAGTACAAGACACTCTTCATCAAAGAAAAACCCCTTACTTAATTGATATTCTTTTATGGATTCTGTAAAAAGAATATCAGCAGGTATTAATTGCGGTACACCCTCAAATTTCCTAAGTGAATAGGAAAACTTATCTCCTTCATTCAAATCAAAAAAGAGAGGATCATTTGTTAATTGAAACTTAACACCCCTATCTTTGAACACAAAATCAAACACATAGATCAATCTTTCTGTAATTTCTTCTACAAAAACTATAATCATTTACCGAGTGTTTTTAATATTTTATCTACTATAAAGTAAGATGCATTGCCGTCTCCAAAAAATAGAGGATAGGTATATTCTTTTTGAGACAATAATGAATTTGACGCACTAACAATCTGATTTTTGTCAGCATCTGCAATTAATGCATTTCCATTCTCAACAATCTCTACCCATTCTGTTTCAGATCGCAAGATTACGCAAGGTTTTTTAAAAAAATAAGCTTCTTTTTGAAGGCCTCCACTATCTGTAATAATTAGTTCTGCATTTTTCTCTAAAGCAATTATATCTAAGAATCCTGCAGGAGGAATCAACTTAAAAGAAGCATTTACTTCTATCTCATTTAGAATATCCTGATCTAAATTAAGCTGCATCATTTTTTTTGTTCTCGGATGAATTGGTAATATGATTTTATAACCAGTAACATGCTGAATATAGAGAAGTGCTTCAAAGATACCCGTTAATCTACTTTTAGAATCGGTATTAGAATCTCGATGAATAGTTACCAAAATAAACTTAGATTTTTCATCATTTAAAACGGTTGATTTTTCATCTGAAAGCGCTGCGTAAAATAGACTATTGTCATACATGATGTCTCCACATTGATACACGTGAGGATTATCTATACTTGGATGAGAAAAATTATCAGTAGAAAAGCCTTCTTTGACTAAATTTTTAACGGCTGTATTTGTGGGACAAAAAAGTAAAGTGGAGATATGATCAGACAAAACACGATTCACTTCTTCAGGCATAGATTTATTGTAACTTCTTAAACCTGCTTCAATATGAAAAATAGGAATATGAATTTTAACAGCAGCTAAAGCAGCAGCAATCGTAGAATTTGTATCCCCATAAATAATCACTCCATGTGGATTTTCATCTTGTATTATTGATTCTATGCCCTGCATTATAGCTGCAGTTTGAACAGCATGAGATGAGCTACCTACATTTAAATTATAGTAAGGCTTAGGTATCCCTAGCTCCGTAAAGAAAACCTCAGACATATTTTCATCGTAATGCTGTCCTGTATGCACAATCAATTCTTGAATTTGAGAAGCAAAATGAGTCTTTATCACCCTACTTATTGCTGCTGCTTTAATTATTTGAGGCCTAGCTCCTATAATTGTCAATATCTTTATCATAGCTAATTTAAAATTATTTGTTTGTTATTATTTATAGCTATTTTGCAAATCGTTCAATAAAAGATCATTATAATAAACCACTTTCTGCAAAACTAAAGAATTTATCATTTGAAATGATTAAATGATCTAATATCTTTACATCAATTAATTTTCCAAATTCAGTAATTTGTTTGGTTAGTTTCTTATCCATTTCGCTAGGAAACAATTGACCTGATGGATGATTATGTGCTAAGATAATTGCTGAAGCTTTTAGGTCAATCGCCCATTTAAAAACTACTTTAGCATCAACATAAGTTCCACTTATTCCTCCAATAGATATCCGTTTCGTCTTCAAAACCTTGTTTGCTCGGTTCAAATAAACAACATAAAATTCTTCAACCATTAAATCAGCTACTTCTAAAGCAAGTAATTTGTATGCATCATCAGCAGATTTTATAACCGTTGAATTACCTTGTTTAGAAAAAACCCTTCTTCTACCTAATTCTATAGCAGCCAACAAAACAAATGCCTTAGCCTCTCCAACCCCTTTAAATCTTAATAAATCTTCTTTTTCTAGGAGTGAAAATTCATTCAATTGATAATTAACCGAAGATAACATTTCGTTTGCTAAGCAAATTACCGATTTGTTTTTAGTTCCTGACCCTAAAAGAATAGAAAGTAACTCAACATCTGTTAACCCCCTCCTTCCTTTTTCGTTCATTTTTTCTCTTGGACGATCAGCGTTATTTAAATCTTTTAGTGCAATATTCATCAGTTATTTTTAAGCTTATACTCTAATATAATCAAATCGATGAGATAAAACCAAACTTTGTGAAGACTATTTTCATTAAAAAAGACTCTTTTAATATCAAAAATAGAAGTTTAAATCTTATTTTTGCAAAAAAAACAAATGCGAAATTTATATATTACTTTTTTTTTATTTTTATTTTTTTTGACTGCTTGCGGTCAAAATCATAAAATAAAAGACACCTCTGATTCTCACAAAGAAAACATTGTTTTCAATCATAAATACACTCTTTCAGATTTTTTAACTGATAATTCTCAACTAGACAGTGATGTAGATTCTATTCTCAAAAGTTGGGATGATAAAACAATCGTTGCTCAACTGATAATGCCTGCTGTTGGTCGTTTGGGACTAACAAATCAAGTAGTTACCGACATGTTTAAGGACAATCTTATTGGTGGTGTTTTGATGCTCAATGGTACAAAACAAGAATTCAAAACATGGATTGACTCTTACTCTAAATTAAACCCATACAATTCATGTTTACCCTACCTTACAAGTGCTGATGCTGAACCTAGTTTGTTTAACAATAAAATAAAAGGAACAATCCCTGTAATTAAAGCAAATAAGATGTTACATAGGGATACTGTAGTTAAGTATACTGAAATTATTTCAAAAGAATTAAATGAAATCGGAATTAACTACAACTTCTCTCCTGTAGTTGATATGTCTCCAAACAAAACTGTTGGATATAGAAGTTTTGGAGAATTTCCTGAAAATATAATTCCATTTTCGAATTCTTTCATTCAAACAACACAACAACATGGAATCATTGCAACAGCAAAACATTTTCCTGGTCACGGACTCGTTTCAGGAGACACTCACAAATCACTTCAAGTAATTGATGGAGAATTAAAAGAAATTAAGAATTATCCAAGCTTAATAAAGGATGGACTCTTATCTATCATGATTGGACATCTTGCAGTGAAAAACAATAAGCAATACAACACAAAAGGCTTGCCTTCAACAATTTCTGATGTTATTGTTACTAAACTACTTAGAAATGAATATGGATTTAAAGGATTAATAGTTACCGATGCAATGAATATGGGTGGAGTTGCAAGTATTCCAAATGCGGATATAAAAGCAATAGAAGCTGGATGTGACATTCTTTTAATGCCTTTAAATATTCCGAAGGCGCACCAAGCGTTACTAACAAAATATAAATCGGATCCTAATTTTAAAAAAACGGTAGATAATGCTGCTAAACGAATTATTAGGATGAAACTTTGCGTTAAAAAATAATTCATGAATGTATACTTAGATAATGCTGCGACTACTTCTATCGCTGAGGAGGTAATAGATGTAATGATTCCTATTTTATCTGAAACTTTTGGAAACCCATCTTCAACTCATTTTTTCGGAAGAAAAGCAAAAGCAATTATTGAAACTTCTCGCAGATCTATTGCTAAAAATATAAGATGCCTTCCATCTGAAATTGTATTTACATCTGGCGGAACAGAATCAGATAACATGGCTATTCATGCTGCTATTCAAGAATTAGGTGTTACCCATATCGTAAGTTCTGTGATAGAGCATCATGCAGTTTATCATACAATTGAAAAAATAGGTGCCCAAAATTCAATTGAAATTAGTTACGTCAAACTTGATGAAAAAGGGAATGTTGATTTAGCTAGTTTAGAGTTTATTTTACAACAACCAGGGAAAAAACTAGTCTCTTTGATGCATGCCAACAATGAGATTGGAACTCTTCTTCCACTATCTACGGTATCTAAGCTTTGCAAGAAATACAATGCCTACCTTCATTCTGACACTGTTCAAACAGTAGGTCATATTCCAATTGATTTATCTGAATTAGAAATCGACTTTATAACCTGTGCTGGCCATAAACTTCACGGACCCAAAGGAGTTGGATTTCTTTATATAAACAAGCGAAATAAGATAGCATCTTTTATTCATGGTGGTTCCCAAGAAAGGGGCTTAAGGGGTGGTACAGAAAACATTCATGGAATAGCTGGATTGGCAAAAGCAATCGATTTAGCTGTAGTTCACATAAATGATCATGCTGCGACTATTCAATCTATAAAATCGTACATGATTGATCGATTAAACCAAGAAATAAAAGACGTTTTTTACCATGGTGAGATAGAAGAAGGTAAGAGTTTATATACTGTATTAAACGTAAGTTTTCCAAAGATCGACAAATCAGAAATGTTATTATTCACCTTGGATATGAAGGGTATTGCATGTAGCGGCGGAAGTGCTTGTACTTCTGGAGCTAATCAAGGGTCTCATGTATTGAGAGGAATTGAGGCAAACACGACACGACCGAATGTTCGATTTTCATTTTCCCGTTTTACTACTAAAGCAGAAATTGATTA
>CAMDGH010000011.1 GCA_945897755.1 Chryseobacterium gleum
GCATACAAAAACGTTATTTCCAACGGATTGGTCTTAGACAAAAACGGACAAAAAATGTCGAAACGTTTGGGGAACGCTGTTGACCCATTCACGACCTTAGATAAATTTGGTCCGGATGCGACACGTTGGTACATGATCACCAATGCACAGCCATGGGACAACTTAAAATTTGATTTAGAAGGTATTACAGAGGTGCAACGTAAATTTTTCGGAACATTATACAACACCTACTCGTTCTTTACATTATATGCGAATATCGATGGATTCGATTATACGGCTGAAGATTTAGATATCCAAGAGCGACCAGAAATTGACCGTTGGATTATATCGCAACTTCATTCCTTGATTCAAAATGTAGACGAAGCGTATGAGACATTTGAACCAACGAAAGCAGGTCGTTTGATTCAAGATTTCGTGACAGATCAATTATCGAATTGGTATGTACGTTTATGTCGTAGAAGATTTTGGAAAAGCGATGATTCTAAAGATAAATTATCCGCTTACCAAACATTATATACCTGTTTAGAAACAGTCTCTATTTTGGGAGCACCAATTGCACCCTTCTTTATGGATCAACTATTCAGCGATTTAAATGCAGTTACTAAACGTCACGATGTGATTTCGGTGCATTTAGCAGATTTCCCAAAAGTGAATGCTGCATTGATTGATACTGCATTAGAAGCACAAATGGACATCGCACAACGCGTTTCTTCCTTAGTGTTAGGCATTCGTAAGAAAGAACGTATTCGTGTACGTCAACCACTACAAACGATTATGGTTCCTACGTTGAACCAAACATTCTCAGACAACATTACCCATGTGAAAGAGTTGATTTTATCAGAGGTAAATGTGAAAGAATTACGTTTGTTAGAAGAAGGTAGTGGTGTCTTAGTGAAAAGCATCAAACCAAACTTTAAAACGATTGGTCCGAAGTACGGTAAACAAATGAAATCTATTGCTGCCTTAGTTGGTAAAATGACTACGGATGACATTGCTGCGATTGAAAAAAACCAAGGTTGGTCGGGCGATATCGATGGAGAAAATATTGTGTTAGACATTAACGATTTTGAAATCTTAGCACAAGACATACCGGGATGGTTGGTAAGTTCTGAAGGAGCATTAACCGTTGCGCTAGACATAACGATCAACGGTGAATTAAAATCGGAGGGTATTGCGCGTGAGTTAGTAAACCGCGTTCAAAATTTACGAAAAGATTCAGGTTTAGAAGTAACCGATAAAATCCGTTTGACCGTAGAATGTGCAAGTGAAATTCAAGCGGCAATTGCACAAAACGAAGAGTATGTATGTAATGAAGTATTGGCTACTGAAATTTCATTTGGTTCTTTCGACGGCGAAGCGTTAATCGTGGATTTAGTAGAAGAAGGAGACGCGAAGATTGGATTGATGAAGAGTTAATTTAAATAAATAAAAATTGTAATGGTCGCGAAGTATCGCGACCATTTTTTTGTTTAATAAGTCATCTCCCTCGATTCCTCACCTATCAAAAATTGAGTAACGATTAATATTTTATCATTTTATAGTTTGCCTGACGTTTTATCCCTATTTTTATAATCTATCAGAATGCTTAAATCAAGCTACAAATGCATCAACCTCCTAATACATGGAAAATCTGCTTGGAATGTAATGGTAATGGGAAAAAAAGCCAGCGATTAAAAAAAAAGGCTCGATTAAATTACAAACAAGAAATTGAAGCATTTGAAAAATCTGACAAACAAGGAAATCCACCTATTCCACCTAAAAGTCATCTTTCGAGTTGTACTCATTGTTCGGGATCGGGTCTAGTTTCAGCAACTTCACCTACTATTACAGATACGGTAAATTATCCTCACGTTGCAATTATTGGAGGTGGAATTGGTGGAGTAGCACTCGCCGTTGCTTGTTTCCACCGCGGCATCCCTTTTTCACTTTTTGAACGAGACTCTGAATTTGAATCACGATCTCAAGGATATGGTTTAACCTTACAACAAGCCAGTTTAGCCATGAAGGGCTTTGGAATAAATAGTTTAAAACAAGGAGTTATTTCCACGCGTCATATCGTTCATACAACTTCGGGGAAGGTCATTGGGGAGTGGGGACAACGAAAATGGCTTGAAAAAGATCAACCAAAAAATGCAAGACGGACCAATGTACATATTGCAAGACAATTGTTACGCGCTTCTTTACTAGAACAATTGGGAGGAAATGATACCGTAAATTGGGGTCATCAATTAATCGATTTTAAGGAAACAATAGATCATAAAATTGAGCTGAACTTTTTAGTTGCAGACATTCGTAAAACCATCAACGTCGATTTAGTAGTTGGAGCTGATGGAATTAGAAGTTCGGTCAGAAAACAATTGATCGACGAAAACGTTTCTCCTTTGAGGTATTTAGGCTGTATCGTTATATTGGGGATTTGTGCACTGGATTCTCTCAAATGGCTTAAGAGCAGTTTATTTGATGGTGCAACGGTATTTCAAACCGCAAATGGTAATGAAAGAATCTATGTTATGCCTTTTACATCAGATTCTGTGATGTGGCAATTGAGTTTCCCCATGCCAGAAAAAGAAGCTAGGGAATTATGTGCTTTAGGGGTCAGAGCACTAAAACAAGAAGCTTGCCATCGCACACAATGGCATGAACCTATTCCTCAACTATTAGAATCCACATTAGAAACACAGATTTCTGGTTATCCAGTTTATGACCGAGATTTACTTTCAGAAAACAATTTTAAAGAGGCTGGGTCGGCAACTTTAATAGGTGATGCTGCTCACCCGATGAGCCCATTTAAAGGCCAAGGAGCAAATCAAGCTTTATTGGACGCATTAGCACTTGGTCGAGCTATTTTTAAAGGATGTAGGCCAACTTCAAATTGGAGAAAAATTGGAATTCGAGAAAGTATCTTAACTAAATTTGAGAATGAAATGTTACAACGTTCAGCAATTAAAGTAACCGATTCTAATAAAGCAGCTCACTTTCTGCACTCGGAAATGATTCTTTATGAAGGAGATGAACCGAGAGGTCGTAGTTTAAAAAAAACAGATAAATAAGCATCAATTTAAAGAGAAGAAAACACTACCCTTTCATTTTATGTATGCAAAATGATTAATTGAAAAGATAATACGCAGTATGTGTAAGAGATACATCTATTATTAAAATAAATAACTTCTTATTAACACTTTTTTTATCTTTGTTCTTTATGCCAACTTCAATCAAAACTGACATTTATGACTCGACAAGAACTAATTGATCAAATAAAAAAGAAAAAATCATTTTTGTGTGTTGGATTAGATCCTGATTTAACTAAAATTCCAACTCATTTATTAGATTTAGACGATCCTATTTTTGAGTTTAATAAAGCAATTATTGATGCTACAAAAGACTTTTGTGTTGCTTACAAACCGAATATTGCTTTTTATGAGTGTTTGGGTCAACCAGGTTGGAAAGCATTAGCAAAAACACTTGCCTATATCCCCACTGACATTTTCACCATTGCGGATGCTAAAAGAGGGGATATTGGAAATACATCTAGCTATTACGCTAAGACTTTTTTTGAGACACTTCCTTTTGATTCAGTAACAGTTACACCATACATGGGTAAAGATAGTATCTCGCCTTTTTTAGATTTTCCTGGGAAATGGGTAATTGTCCTGGCGCTTACTTCGAATAAGGGTGCTCTTGACTTTCAATTAATAAAAGACGCTGAAGGCAAGGAAATTTTTAAACACGTAATCAGTAAAACAAATACTTTGGGAACACCAGAAAACATTATGTATGTAGTTGGTGCAACTCGAACAGAACAAATCAAAGAAGTAAGAGCAATTGCTCCTGATCACTTTTTTTTAGTTCCTGGAGTAGGAACTCAAGGTGGAAGTTTAAAGGAAGTTACTGATTATGGATGGAATACTGATTGTGGGTTGCTAATCAATTCTTCAAGAGCAATTATCTACGCTTCAAATGGATTAGATTTTTCTGAACAGGCGAAAAATGAAGCGAAAAAAATACAAGCAGAAATGCAAACGATATTAAGGGCAAAAAAAATGATTTAGTCTCTTGTTATATATAAAAAGAAAAAAGGCGTCTCTTTTGAGACGCCTTTTAATTTTAATTTAAAATCAGTTATAATGTGCCCCTTTTCGCTTGTTCTCTTTCGATAGATTCAAACAATGCTTTAAAGTTACCTGCACCAAATCCTTTTGCACCCATTCGTTGAATAATTTCAAAGAACAAAGTAGGACGATCTTCTAATGGTTTCGTAAATATTTGTAATAAATAACCTTCCTCATCAGCATCAACAAGAATTGATAAACGTTGGAGTTCTTTAATGTCTTCTTTCATCCCCTCCATATGTACACCAAGACGACCAGGAATTTCATCGTAATAAGCTTGCGGGGGAGGAGGTAAAAACTCAATACCACGCAACTTTAATTCACGAACAGTAGCAATCACATCATCTGTAGCAACTGCAATATGTTGCACACCAGATCCTTCGTAAAAATCTAGGTATTCTTCAATTTGAGAACGTTTATTTCCTTTTGCTGGCTCATTAATTGGGAATTTGATACGTCCATTTCCATTAGACATCACCTTACTCATCAGAGCTGAATACTCTGTATGAATTTGTTTGTCGTCAAAAGAAAGAAAATTCACAAACCCCATAACGTCTTCATACCACTTCACCCATGTATTCATCTCTCCCCATCCGACATTACCAACCATATGGTCGATAAATTTTAATCCAACAGGAGCTGGATTATAGTCTGATTTCCACTCTTCAAAACCAGGGAGAAAAATACCTGTATAATTTTTACGTTCAACAAACATATGCACTGTTTCACCATAGGTGTAAATACCTGCTCTTACCGTTTCACCAAGTTCATCTTTTTCAACAATCGGTTCTTGGAATGATTTTGCTCCACGCTTGATCGTTTCTTCATACGATTTACGAGCATCCTCTACCCACAAAGCAACCACTTTAACACCATCGCCATGTTTTTTCACGTGCTCCCCAATAGGAGAATCGCTAGTTAAAGCAGTTGTAAGCACCAATCTGATTTTATCTTGTTTTAACACATAAGAAACTCGGTCTTTTAAACCTGTTTCTAAACCTGCATATGCATAGGATTGAAAACCAAAAGCTGTTTTGTAAAAATGTGCAGCTTGCTTTGCGTTTCCAACATAAAACTCTACGTAATCAGTTCCTAATAAAGGAAGGAAATCTTGAGCCCCTTCGAATATTTTTTCTAATCCGTATTCTACATTTTTGATTTCTTTACTCATCTTTTTTACTTAATCGTTTATTAATCTTCTAACCAGCTTGTTAAGTAGTCTTTATCTGAAATATCTACCGCAGCTTGTGTTATTTTTAAGGGTCTAAAAGTATCTACCATTACAGCCAGTTCTTCCGTTTCTTTTTGCCCAATACTTCGCTCCATAGCCCCTGGGTGAGGACCATGAGGTATTCCACCTGGGTGAAGAGAAATATATCCTTTTTCCACGTGATTTCTACTCATAAAATCACCCTCTACGTAATACAATACCTCATCAGAATCGATGTTACTGTGATTGTATGGTGCAGGTATAGATTTAGGATGATAGTCATACAAACGGGGCACAAATGAACAAATCACATAATTATGTGCCTCAAATGTTTGATGAACTGGAGGTGGTTGGTGAACACGACCAGTTATTGGTTCAAAATTATGAATGGAAAATGCATACGGGAAGTTAAATCCATCCCAACCAACGACATCAAAAGGATGCGTGGCATAAACTAATTCATGCAAAACATTTTCTTTTTTTATCTTCATTAAAAAATCGCCTTTTTCATCAAAGGTTTCTAGTTCTGATGGCATTTTTAAATCACGCTCACAAAATGGTGCGTGTTCTAACAATTGACCAAAGTCATTTCGATATCTTTTTGGAGTTACAACTGGACTAAAAGATTCAACAATAAATAAGCGATTATCTTCCGTATCAAAGTCGATTTGGTAAATGATCCCTCTCGGTATTACAAGATAATCACCATATTCAAAATTAATATTACCCAAAAATGTTCTTAGTTTACCCGTACCTTTATGGATGAAAATGACCTCATCTGCGTCTGCATTTTTATAAAAATAAGTACGAAGCGATTTTTTAGGAGCAGCAAGAGCGATATTTAAATCATTATTAAACAAAACAATCGTTCTACTTTCTAAAAAATCATCTTTTGGAGCTATTTCAAAACCACGAAGCATTTGTGATGAAATATTTTTATCAATAGCCGCAATTGGTGTTAAATCAAGTGATTTAAGAACAGATTTTACCTGAGTAGGTCTGTGAACATGATACAATAAAGATGAAAAACCATGAAATCCTTCAGTACCAAATAATTGTTCATAATAGAAAGCTCCATTCGGTTTTTCAAACGTAATGTGTCGTTTGGATGGAAATTTACCAAGTTTAGCGTAAAAAGGCATACTATAATTAGTTTAATTTGAATTACAACAAGACTATCAAATCAATTTAGATAGATTAATTTGGTATCTACCTTACACAAATTTAAGCTTTGATTTGCAATTTTGCAACTATTGATTCGATGTTTTGTTTTTTAGTGATCTAAATTAGTGCATCTTAATAGATAAAAAATTAAACATAAACAGGTAGAATCTTTGTCTCAAATAAACTTTGATAAACCCAATCAAATAAACTGCATTTTGAATACAATAATTCGTATTGAAAATAGGTCAACCAATATCATTTTTAGACTTAATTTAAGCATGTTTTATTTATTTCTGAACAGGTAATAATTAAAAATAAGTGACTAGAATTGTTAATTTATATCGATTCTATGTTAAAAAAAATTAAAATTTTATAAATTAGCAGATTAAATTCAATGAACCTTTATAAATAAGTTACATTTAAGCTTATTATCAAGAAACAACTCATTGTTATATAACAAGTTAAACTAATATACCAGTTATGGAAACACCTGTAAGTTACATTCCCATTTTAATTCAATTAGGAGTTGCTTTAGGATTTGTGGTGTCAACCATTATTGCAACTCACTTCTTAGGACCTTCGAGAAAAAGCAAACGTAAATTAAATTCATTTGAATGCGGAATAGAATCGCAAGGAAATGCGCGTGTACCTTTTTCAATAAAATATTTCTTAGTAGCTATTCTATTCGTTTTATTTGATGTTGAGGTGATTTTCATGTATCCTTGGGCAGTTAATTTTAAAGAATTGGGAACAACTGGCTTAGTTGAAATGTTCTTGTTCATTGGATTACTTCTCTTAGGCTTCTTTTATGTAGTTAAAAAAGGAGCGCTTAAATGGGAAGACAAATAAAAATGTTATGAGCGAAAAAGACATTATTGAAAGAAATATAAATATCACCAAGGCTCCTGAAGGTATTGAAGGTGCTGGTTTTTTTGCTACTTCTTTAGATCAAGTAGTTGGTTTAGCAAGAAAAAATTCCATCTGGCCTTTGCCTTTTGCAACTTCATGTTGTGGAATTGAGTTTATGGCAACAATGGCATCTCATTATGACTTAGCTAGATTTGGATCTGAACGATTGAGTTTTTCTCCACGTCAAGCAGATTTATTAATGGTAATGGGAACAATATCAAAAAAATTAGCTCCCGTAGTAAAACAGGTGTACTTACAGATGGCAGAACCAAGATGGGTTTTAGCGATGGGTGCGTGCGCATCAAGTGGAGGAATTTTCGATACGTATAGTGTACTTCAAGGGATTGATCGAATTATACCAGTAGACGTCTATGTTCCTGGCTGTCCACCAAGACCCGAGCAAGTAATCGATGGTATCTTGAGGGTACAAGAATTAGTAGGGAAAGAATCATTAAGAAGAAGAAATTCTCCTGAATATACAGAATTATTAGCATCTTATGGAATCGAATAACATGGAAAACGTAACTAAGGACGTAGGAAATGCGCTTTTAAGTAAATTTACTGATGCTCTCATTCAGCAAGAGCTAATTTTAGACTTTCCAACATTTACTGTAAAAAAAGAATCTATACTAGATGTCTTAACGTTTTTGTATGATTTTGAGTTATACCAATTCAAATTTATGACTTCTTTGTGTGGCGTTCACTACCCAGACAACCCAATTGAAAAGGAATTTTGTGTGGTGTATCAATTACATGACATGGTTAAAAATCAACGTATAAGATTAAAAGTTTTTACTTCTGAAAAACACATTGAAGTACCAAGTGTAACCTCATTATTTTCTACTGCAAACTGGCTAGAGAGAGAAACCTATGATTTCTTCGGAATAAAATTCACTGGCCATCCAAACCTGACAAAAATCTTAAACATGGAAGATCAACCTTATTTTCCTTTAAGAAAGCAATACCAGTTGGAAGATGAAACGCGTGAAGACAAAGACGATAGTAAATTTGGAAGATGATTATACTAAAATCAAACAAGACATTAGTTAATTTCATACCACAAAAAAAATAACGTATGAACGCTACAGAAATTGAAAAAAACAGATTAGAACTAGAGGCAAAGGGATATACTATATTGAACCTTGGTCCTACTCATCCAGCTACTCATGGTATTTTTCAAAACATTCTTACCATGGATGGCGATATCATAATAGATGCCGTGCCTACGGTTGGATACATTCATAGGGCATTTGAGAAATTAGCAGAAAGAAGGGCTTTTTACCAAATTACAACGATCACTGATAGAATGAACTATTGCTCCTCGCCTATCAATAATTTTGGTTGGCACATGACAATGGAAAAATTATTAGGCATTGAGGTACCTAAAAGAGCTCAATACTTAAGGGTGATTTTAATGGAGCTAGCACGTATTGCAGATCACTTAATTTGTAATAGTGTAATCGGAGTTGATACAGGTGCTTTAAGTGGTTTTTTATACGTTTTTCAAGAACGAGAAAAAATATATGAAATCTACGAGGAGATTTGTGGAGCTCGTCTTACCACAAACATTGGTCGTATAGGCGGATTAGAAAGAGATTTTTCTCCGAAGGCTTGGGGAAAAATACACACTTTTGTTGATACAGTTCCAAGAGCATTAGATGAATTCGCAACATTATTAAGCCGGAATCGAATATTTATGGATAGAACCGTTGGTGCTGGTCCAATTTCAGCGGAGAGAGCATTAAATTATGGTTTTACAGGTCCAAATCTTCGTGCAACAGGCGTTGATTATGATGTAAGGGTTGCTTCGCCATACTCATCTTACGAAGATTTTGAATTTGATATTCCGATTGGAGAAAATGGAGATACTTACGATCGATTTATGGTACGCCAAGAAGAAATGTATCAATCATTAAGCATCATTAAACAAGCTATAGCAAAATTACCTTCAGGTCCTATACATGCTGATGTGCCAGAAATTTATTTACCTCCAAAAGAAGACGTATATAATAATATGGAAGCATTGATTTACCAATTTAAAATAGTTATGGGTGAATCTAATGTTCCTGTTGGGGAAGTATATCACAGCGTAGAGGGTGGGAATGGTGAATTAGGATTTTACTTAATAAGTGATGGGGGAAGAACTCCCTTTAGATTAAGTTTACGAAGACCATGCTTTATATATTACCAAGCTTATACAGAAATGATTAAAGGAGCAATGTTATCAGATGCTATTTTAACACTGAGTAGCATGAATGTAATTGCAGGAGAATTAGACGCATAACACACGAAAAAAACACAACATGTCAAAAGAAATTGTTTTTTCAGAAGAAACGTTATTAGTAGTTCATAAACTAATGAAACGTTACCCAGAAGGGCGACACAAATCAGCTTTACTTCCGGTTTTACATATTGCGCAAGCTGAATTTGATGGATGGTTAAGTTCTGAGGTAATGGATTATGTTGCATCGGTTTTAAACATTAAATCGATTGAGGTATATGAAGTAGCTTCATTTTACTCCATGTACAACTTGAATCCTGTTGGAAAGTGTTTGTTAGAGATATGTCACACCGGACCATGTATGTTAAATGGTGCGGACGATTTAATTGCCCATTTTCAAAATAAATTAAATATAAAAGTGGGTGAAACTACTGAAGATGGTATGTTTACATTAAAAACTGTGGAGTGTTTGGGTTCTTGTGGAACAGCGCCAATGCTTCAGTGTGGAGCAGATTACCACGAAAATTTAGACGAAGAAAAAGCCGATTTATTATTAGATAAATTACGTGCGGAAAATAAACGTTCAAGATATTGTTAACCAGAGTTTAATTTAAGCAAAATGGGACGAAAACTATTATTAGAACACATAGACGTTAGTGGAATTGAAACCTTAGAGGTATATCGTAAAATGGGGGGCTATGCTGCTGTAGAAAAAGCGCTAAAAACAATGGCCCCTGATGATGTTACGGAAGAGGTTAAAAAATCTGGCTTAAGAGGTCGTGGTGGTGCAGGTTTTCCTGCGGGAATGAAGTGGAGTTTCATAGATAAAAAATCGGAAAAACCGCGCTATTTAGTTTGTAATGCTGATGAAAGCGAACCCGGCACATTCAAAGACCGCTATTTAATGGAAAAAATTCCACACTCTTTGATTGAAGGCATGATCGTATCGAGCTACGCCTTAGGAGCTAAGACAGGATACATATACATTCGTGGAGAATATTTTTACATACTGAGAATACTTGAAAAAGCAATTGCAGATGCTTACGATGCTGGCTTATTAGGGGATAACATTTTGGGTACTGACTACTCATTAGATTTACATGTACAAATTGGTGCTGGTGCTTACATTTGCGGTGAAGAAACAGCATTATTGGAATCATTAGAGGGCAAAAGGGGTAACCCAAGAATGAAACCTCCTTTCCCTGCAATTTCAGGATTGTATGCTTGCCCTACAGTAGTTAATAATGTTGAAACAATTGCTGCTGTTCCTCATATTGTAAATATTTCTGGAGATGAATATGCTAAAATAGGCATTGGTAGAAGTACAGGAACAAAATTAATTTCAGCAAGTGGTCACATAAATAAACCTGGGACATATGAAATCGAACTTGGTTTATCTGTAGAAGAATTTATCTACTCTGATGAATATTGTGGTGGAATTAAAAATGGAAGAAAATTAAAAGCTTTAATTGCAGGAGGTTCATCGGTACCTATTTTACCAGAACACCTAATTACAAAAACTGCAACTGGAGAGGATCGATTAATGACCTACGAATCTTTATCTGATGGAGGATTTATAAGTGGGTCGATGTTGGGTTCTGGAGGTTTTATTGTGATGGATGACTCTACATGTATTGTAAGACATACTTGGTCTTTAGCGCGTTTCTACCACCATGAGTCTTGTGGACAATGTTCTCCATGCAGGGAAGGAACTGGTTGGATGGAAAAAGTATTACACAGAATAGAACATGGGCATGGTACATTGAAAGACATTGATTTACTGGTAGATATTGCTAAAAAAATCGAAGGAAATACAATATGTCCTTTAGGTGATGCGGCGGCATGGCCAATAGCAAGTGCAATACGCCATTTTAGATCTGAATTTGAATATCACGTTGCTAACCCATCGAAAATAATAAATCCAAATCATTTTTTACATGAACCATTTGTAAATACGGCTGTAAAAAATGAAACGATTTTAAATTAAACCCAATTTTGCTCAACGATAAATAAAAAGAATATGGCGAAAGTAACAATCGACGGAGTTGAAATTGAAGTACCGAATGGAACTTCAATTCTAAACGCAGCGAGATCTGTAGGAGGAGATATTGTTCCCCCAGCAATGTGCTACTATTCTAAATTAGAAGGAAGTGGCGGAAAATGTCGTACTTGTTTGGTTAAAGTAACTCAAGGATCAACAAACGACCCACGTCCAATGCCTAAATTAGTCCCATCGTGTAGTACAACTGTAATGGACGGAATGATCGTTGAAAATTCGACTAGTCCTGACGTATTAGAAGCGCGAAAAGGAGTGGTAGAGTTTTTGTTGATTAATCACCCATTAGACTGCCCGGTATGCGACCAAGCTGGTGAATGCGACCTTCAAAACTTAGGTTTTAAACATGGTGCTGCTTCTACTCGATATGAAGAAGAAAGAAGAACATACGAAAAAATTGATATAGGCGACAAAATACAATTGCACATGGATAGGTGTATCTTATGTTACAGATGCACATATGTAGGAGATCAATTAACCGATGAACGAAAGCATGGGGTGATCAATCGAGGTGATCACGCTGAAATTTCAACATACATAGAAAAGAATATTGATAATGAATTCTCAGGCAATATGATAGATGTATGTCCTGTAGGAGCACTAACAGACAAAACAAGTCGATTTGGCAGCCGGGTTTGGTTTACTAAACCGATGGATGCACATAGGGCATGTACTTCATGTTCAGGAAAAGTAGTATTGTGGTTAAAAGGTGAAGAAGTACTTAGGGTTACAGGGCGGAAAGACCAATACGGAGAAGTGGATGAATTCATCTGTAACACATGTCGTTTTGATACGAAAGAGCTGGCAGCGTGGACCATTGAAGGACCTAGACACATTGAAAAAAAATCTGTTATTTCTCAAAACCATTACGAACATTTAAAAGACATAAAAGAAGATATTGTTAAATATCAAAAACAGATTGCAGAAAAAATCAATAAAGGATAAAACATGGACGATTTTTTATTTAAAGTAATATTAGTTGTTGTATTATTTGTTGTTTCACTTGTAGTAGCGATGTACTCAACTTATGGTGAACGAAAAATATCTGCATTTATGCAAGATAGAATTGGACCAAATCGTGCTGGTCCATTTGGTTTACTTCAACCTTTAGCCGATGGGATTAAGATGTTCATGAAAGAGGAAATAATTCCGAATGTTTCAAATAAAGCATTATTTATTCTAGGTCCTTGTTTAGCAATGACTACCGCTTTAATGGCTGGAGTTCTTGTACCCTGGGGAGGAGATATTGTAATTGGTGGAAAAACATATAGCTTACAAATAGCAGATTTAAACATTGGTGTACTCTATATTTTTGGTGTTACCTCTTTAGGTGTTTATGGAATAATGATTGGTGGTTGGGCCTCCAATAACAAATACTCTTTAATGGGGGCTATCCGGGCATCAGCGCAAATGATTAGTTATGAAATCGCAATGGGACTGGCTATTATTGCGCTTATTATGACAACAGGAACAATGAGCTTAGGAGAGATTGCACGACAACAAGATGCTGGTTTAGCAAATATTGCATATCAACCTTTGGGGTTTTTAATCTTTTTAATTTGTGTTTTTGCTGAACTTAATCGTGCTCCATTTGACATGCCAGAAAGTGAATCCGAACTGATTGGAGGATATCATACAGAATATTCAAGTATGAAGCTAGGCTTATATTTATTTGCTGAGTACATTAATATGTTTATTTCTTCAGCGGTATTGGTTACGTTTTATCTTGGTGGTTATCATTTTCCATTCCAACAAGAGATAAATCAATTTTTTAATTTATCTACTAATATGATTGCCATATTGGGAACATTTGTATTTTTCTTAAAAATATTTTTCTTTATCTTTTTCTTTATGTGGGTTCGATGGACATTACCACGATTCAGGTACGATCAATTAATGCGTGTGGGATGGAAATCATTAATTCCGCTAGCAATACTAAATATCCTAATCACGGGGGTGGTTATGTGGATGAACGGGAAATTAAATTAAAACTACAATCATGCAACTGCTAACAAATAGATCGAAACTTGTTGTAAAAAGGGAAATGACCTTTGTTGAAAAGCTTTACCTACCAGCAATATTTACAGGAATGATAATTACTTTTAAGCATTTGTTTAGAAAGTCAGCTACAATAAGATATCCTGAACAAAAAAGAGAATTTAGCCCATTGTACAGAGGTCATCATGTTTTAAAGAGAGATGATAAGGGAGCTGAAAGATGTACTGCTTGTGGTTTATGCGCTGTATCTTGTCCAGCTGAAGCAATTACTATGACGGCTGCAGAACGTAAAAAAGGAGAAGAAAATCTTTACCGAGAAGAAAAATATGCTGCAAAATACGAAATTAATATGCTGCGCTGTATTTTTTGTGGACTATGTGAAGAGGCCTGTCCAAAAGAAGCTATATTTTTAACAGACAGACTAGTACCTAGCGAATTTGAACGAAATGATTTTATTTTTGGAAAAGATAAATTAGTTGAAAAGCCAGACGAACGAATTGATGTTTCAAAAAGACAAACGCCTGAGGTACTAGCATTTAAAGAAAATAACCGATTAAGTCATAATAAATAATTTGTATACTAAATGACACACTACGCTTTTTATTTCTTATCATTTTTAGCCATTCTTTCTGCATTAATGGTCGTTTTTTCTAAAAACCCCATTCATAGTGTTTTATACTTAGTATTGACATTTTTTGCAATCGCTGGTCATTACCTTCTATTAAATGCGCAATTCTTAGCTGTTGTTCACATTGTTGTCTACGCTGGTGCAATCATGGTATTGTTTCTGTACGTTCTTATGCTACTCAACCTTAATGTAGATGCTGAACCAAAAAAGTCGAACTGGGTAAAATTTGCTGGAGTGATATCAGGAGGAATGCTCATGTTAACCCTAATTGCTACATTTTATAAAGCAGAGACACAAGCAATGGTTCAAAAAGACCCTAGTATAGGTGTTACGGCAAACCTTGGTAAAATATTATTCAATGAATTTGCACTGCCTTTTGAAATTTCATCCATATTGTTATTAAGCGCAATGGTAGGTGCAATTTTGTTAAGTAAAAAAGACGCTAAAAATTAATTTTATGGAAATTATAAAAGAAATACCATTAAATCATTATATTCTTTTAAGCACAATCCTATTTTGTATTGGGGTTATTGGGGTACTTGTAAGAAGAAATGCAATTATCATTTTTATGTGTATTGAACTTATGCTTAATGCTGTAAACTTATTGATGGTTGCATTTTCTGCACACCATGGAGATGGGAAAGGGCAGGTATTTGTATTCTTTATCATGGCTGTAGCAGCTGCTGAAGTTGCTGTCGGTTTATCAATACTCATTATGATTCATAGAAATACTCATACGACAGATATTGGATTTCTTAACAAACTTAAATTTTAATACAAATGAAAGAATTAGTTTGGTTAGTACCTACTTTACCATTGCTTGGTTTTTTAGTAATCAGTATAGGAAAACGTTATTTTTCTAAATCAATTGCTGGAATTTTAGCCAGTGCAACGATATTCGTATCCTTTATTATTTCTATCGGTATATTTTTTGATGTTCATGGAAGTCATGGAACCCCATTTACATTAAGTTTATTTGAATGGATATCAACAAGTGATTTTAAAGTTAACATAGCGTTCCTCGTTGATCCTCTTTCTTCTATCATGCTGTTGATAATTACGGGAATAGGATTCTTAATACATGTGTACTCTATGGGATATATGCATGATGATGAAGGGTACGCAAAATTTTTCTCTTATTTAAATTTATTTGTCTTCTTCATGTTACTTCTTGTATTGGGAGATAATTATTTATTGATGTTTGCCGGTTGGGAAGGTGTTGGATTGGCTTCTTATTTGTTGATCGGATTTTGGTTTAAGAATGGGAATTACAATGATGCTGCAAAAAAAGCATTTATAGTAAATCGAATTGGTGACTTAGGATTTGTATTGGGCATTATTTTACTTTTTATGACATTCGGTACCGTTCAATTCTCAGCTGTTTTTGGAGAAGCTGTTCACCTAACAGATAATATGCCTGTTATTACTGCAATTACCTTACTTTTATTTGTAGGTGCCATGGGGAAAAGCGCACAAATCCCTTTGTATACTTGGCTTCCTGATGCAATGGCAGGACCAACTCCAGTTTCTGCTTTGATTCACGCAGCAACAATGGTTACTGCTGGTGTGTATATGATTGCAAGATCAAATGTACTTTATAGTCTTGCGCCTGAAACAATGGGCATAGTAGCTATCGTAGGGGCTTCAACAGCATTATTTGCAGCTACAATCGGTATTTTTCAGAATGATATCAAAAAAGTATTGGCTTATTCAACTGTCAGTCAGTTAGGTTATATGTTTTTAGCGCTGGGTGTAGGAGCTTTTACTGGTGGGGTTTTTCATTTAATGACACATGCTTTTTTTAAAGCATTGCTTTTTTTAGGTGCAGGAAGTGTTATTCATGCCATGGGAGGCGAACAAGATATTAGAAAAATGGGGGGCTTAAAGAAATACATCCCGATTACTTTTATGACTTTTCTAGTTGGTACCTTTGCTATATCTGGTATACCTCCTCTTTCTGGATTCTTTTCAAAAGATGAAATTCTAGCTCATGCATATCAAGTTAGTCCATTTCTATGGGGAATTGGGGTTGTTGGATCATTGATGACAACGTTCTATATGTTCCGATTGTTTTTCTTAACTTTTTATGGAACTTTTAGAGGTACTCAAAATCAAAAAGACCATCTACACGAATCTCCAAAGACAATGACTACACCTCTGGTTGTATTAGCGGTTTTAGCTGCATTGGGAGGTTTTATTGGGGTTCCCCATGTGTTGGGTGGAAACCATTGGTTAGAACGTTTTTTAGAGCCTGTTTTTAGACAATCTGCAATACATGCTCATGGACATAGCTTAGCTCATTCTACTGAACTTATTTTAATGGGAGTAACTGTAACACTAACTATTTTATTTATCTTATTTGCAAGACATAAATTCCTTGTTAAGAATACAGTTCCTAGCCTAGATGATAGGAAATTAAGATTCATACCTAAATTAGTTACAAACAAATACTATATCGATGAATTTTACAATGCAATTATTGTGAAACCGCTAAATTCTTTTGCTGGATTTACATACAAAATAATAGAATTAAAAGGAATAGACTTTATCGTAAACCTTACAGGTAAAATAGTAGTATTTACTAGTTCGATAGTACGAAGAATTCAAACAGGAAACACTGGTTTTTACATTTTTGCAATGGTGATAGGCATCGTTGTAATATTGATGCTTAATTTATTAAATAAATAAAGGATGATTACTACTGCATTATTATTTTTTCCCTTGATTATAGGAATACTTTTGTTTTTTATAAAGGGGGAATCTGTTAAAAAACTTGCTTTATCAGCAAGTTTAATTGAATTTTCTTTAGGAGTATATGCGTTTTTCAATTTTGATAAAACAAATGCATTAGCGCAATTTGTTTTTGATATTCCATGGATAAATTCTCTAAATATACATTTTCACATCGGAATGGATGGAATTAGCTTATTATTGATTTTATTAACAACATTCTTAGTTCCATTAATCATTCTATCAGCAAACCGAAATACATATAAAAACCCAAGTAAGTTGTATGCACTAATCATGATCATGCAATTTGGATTAATTGGTGTGTTTTCAGCACAAGACGCTTTCCTTTTTTATATTTTTTGGGAAGTAGCATTAATACCTATCTATTTTATAGCACTATTATGGGGTGGTAAAGAGCGTGTTCGAATCACTTTTAAATTTTTTATATACACGCTCGCTGGAAGTTTACTAATGTTAATTGGTTTGATTTATGTTTACTTAAACACTCCATTACCTCATTCCTTTAGTCTTACACGTTTATATGAATTAAACCTTAATAGCACAACACAAAATTGGTTATTTTGGTTATTCTTCATCGCATTTGCAATAAAGATGCCTGTTTTTCCTTTTCACTCATGGTTAGCAGACACCTATACTGATGCGCCAACACCAGGAACAATGATGTTGTCAGGGATAATGTCTAAAATGGGGGTTTATGGAGCTCTTCGACTATTGTTACCAATAACTCCACAAGCCATGTTAGATTGGGGGCCCTTAGCAATCACACTTGCGGTTATTGGAGTCATATACGCATCTCTATTGGCTATGTACCAAAAAGAATATAAGCGATTAATCGCTTATGCGTCAGCTGCACACATTGGTTTGATTGCAGCAGGTGTATTTTCATTAACAAGCAACGGTCTAACTGGTGCAATTGTTCAAATGTTAGCGCATGGTGTAAGTGCTTTCGGTTTATTTTATGTTATAGATTTATTAAAATCAAGAACAGAAACAACAGAAATATCTAAATTAGGAGGAATTCGTTTAGTCGCTCCTAATTATGCTGCTGCATTTTTAATCATATTACTTGCAAGTATAGCATTACCATTAACAAGTGGTTTTATAGGCGAGTTTTTATTATTGGTTGGGATATATGAGTACAATTCAGGATTAGCTGCTTTTGCTGGAATTTCTACTATTTTAGGAGCGGTATACATGTTAAAAAGTTATCAAACTTCTATTTTAGGTGATCGTACAAAATTTTCTGACACCTTTACTGATTTAGTTTGGCAAGAAAAAATAATATTGGCTCCCGTAATATCCGTAATTTTTGTATTTGGTATCTATCCAAAACCATTTATAGAGATTGCAAAACCAGCTGTAGCTCAATTACTCTCAATCATGGAAATCACTATTAAATAACAATAAATAATGAAAGCATTAATACTATTATCAAGCTTGGGGATTTTGGGAATTCTTTCTGAAATACTAAACTTTAAAAAAATAATTTATAAAATCTGTTTATTCGGATTGATTGTTACGCTTGGGGTTTGTATTACCGAATGGGATAATCCTGCACCAATGTTGTTTGATAAAATGGTGTTGTTTGATAATTTAGCAGTTTCTTTTTCCGCAGTATTAATCACAACTGGAATACTCTGGTTTCTGATGTCAGCAGATTTATTTAAAAACACAGAACTTCAATCTGATAAAAGTACCTTAGTTTTATTTTCATTAGTAGGAGCTGTTTGTATGGTGAGCTATCATAACTTAACCATGCTATTTATTGGAATCGAAATTCTTTCCATTTGCATGTATGTAATGGCTGGAAGTCAAAAAGAGAGTTTAGCATCGAATGAATCTGCAATGAAATACTTTCTAATGGGAGCTTTTGCTACAGGATTTTTACTTATGGGAATTGCATTTATATATGGGGCTACAGCAAGTTTTGACCTGACAGAAATAAAAACCTATATGGAACAAAGTCCAAAAAACACTGAATTAGTATACACCGGTATTTTAATGTTAGTGATTGGATTATCTTTTAAAATTTCTGCCGTTCCATTTCATTTTTGGGCTCCAGATGTATATGAAGGTGCTCCAGTACAAATTACAGCATTAATGTCTACCATTGTAAAAACAGCAGCAATTGCGGCTTTCTATAAATTATTTGTAATCAGTTTTGAAAGTCAAAGCCATATATGGGAACCAACATTAAGTTATATCGCTGGAATAACAATCATCGTAGGTAATATTATTGCCGTTTTTCAAAACAATACAAAAAGAATGTTAGCTTATTCGGGTATTTCACACGCTGGATATCTGTTATTAGCTATTTTAGCAAACAACACTGCTGGGGGTAATGCTTTAATCTATTATACATTGGCTTATTCTATAGCTACAATTGCCGCATTTACGGTAATCCTTGTTGTTTCTAAACAAAAAGAAAATGAAGGATTTGATGCATTTGAAGGTTTAGGTAAGAAAAACCCTTTAATAGCGCTTGCTACAATCATTGCGATGTTTTCATTAGCCGGAATACCTCCATTTGCCGGTTTTTTCGGTAAATATTTTTTATTCACAAGCTATCTAACTTCTCATGATATCCCTTTAATAATAGTTTCAATTGTTGGTTCTGCAATTAGTATTTATTTCTATTTTAGACTAATCGTTACACTCTTTAAAGGAGAAAGTGATGAAGTAATTCAATTATCAATCAATACAAAAATAGTGTTGATATTATCTATTGTATTTACCTTATTACTCGGTCTATTTCCAGATAGTATTCTTGGTGGTTGGTAAACAAAAACCAATTTGAAATTTTATAAAATAGTTATTACACTATTTTTTATTATTCAATTACAAGGTATTTTTTCAATACGTAATTGATGCCTACCTCCTTCAAAATCGGTTGAAAAGAAAATAGATACAATTTCTAATGCTTCTTTTTCTGAAATAAATCGTGCAGGTAATGTCAAAACATTAGCATCGTTGTGCTGTCTTGCTAATTTTGCAATTTCAGAAGTCCAGCATAAAGCACTTCTTATACCTTGGTGCTTATTTGCAGTCATATTTATACCATTACCACTGCCACATAATAAAATACCTTTCATTTGCTTATTTTCTTCTATTAATGTTGCTAAAGGATGAGCATAATCAGCATAATCTATAGAGGCATCAGAATGACAACCAAAATCTTTAATCTTATATCCCTTTTTTTCTAAAAAAACAATGATTTTTGTTTTTAATTCGAATCCTGCGTGATCGCATGCTATAGGTATTATCATAAAAAAATACTTTTTTTCAAAGTTAATCTATATAAACAATTCAAACAAGTTATACACATTAAGCTTACTTGTTTATTTTTAATACTATCTAAATCATTGATTTAAAAAAAAAGATTTACATATTCATGAAACAAATATTGTTTATATGTGTTCGTAAGTAAGAATAACATTCGTTAGCATTATCCAAACTAAAAATGTAATCAAAATAATAATATTAAGATACTAATAAACTTAGCGATTGTTTTATAAATTTATTCACACCATTTAGAACAATAAATTAGAGTTATAGATAATAAACTTATACATAAAATGAGAAAGAGTGAATTGTTAATAATAATATAAGACAATGAAAATCAGTATATTATTTTAAAAAATAGGTTCAAAAATAGGTTAATTATAATGATAACTTTTAAATCAAAACAAGTTAACTTATTATTATCAACATATTAACACATATAATAATAAGAATTAATTTTTTTAAATTTAAAATAACTAATTCTTATTATTAAAAAAGAGCTCATTTATGTATTTCATTGTTATGTTGAAATTAAATCTTACTTTAAGTTGAATTAAATAAATAATACTGAATATCAATTAGTTATAATTTAATAAATAAAATAAAAATGTCTTATTCTGTATTAATTATTGAAGATGAATTTATTGTTGCTAAAGACATTGAAAATACACTTGTAGAATTGGGATATATTGTTTTAGGGATTTGTAATACGGTTTCAAATGCATTATTACAAATCCAAAAAGAAAAACCAAATCTAATATTGATGGACGTTTTTTTAAAAGATGGCGATAATGGTATACAAGGTGCAAAACTAATTAAAGAGAAATTTGATATACCTGTTGTTTTTTTAACAGGTAATATTGATTTTAACACACTACAAGAAGCTAAAAAAGCTCAACCATTCGGTTTTATTGTAAAACCCTTTAAAACGACTGATTTATATGCTAGTATTGAATTATCAATCTATAATCACAATAAACAATTAGAACAGAGTCAAATTAGTAATGATTCATCTAAAACAAGCGAATTTTTTATACGAATAAATAATAAAATGATTAAAATAGATATTTATGATATTTTATTTATTGAGGCTTTAAAGGATTATGTAATTATTTATACGAGCAATGAAACACATCGCTTTATATCATCGATGAAAGAAATGGAGTTAAAATTAAAAGGTTCTATTTTCGTAAGAGTTCATAGGTCTTTTATAATAAATTTATCTAAAATTGAGACAATAGAACAACTTAATATTAGGCTACAAAATTTTAAGAAAAATATTCCAATAGGAAGATCTTATAAAGAAGATTTTTTTTAAAAAATTAATCTTTTATAAAAAAAACCTCTGATAATATCAGAGGTTTTAGAGGTCTCGAGCGGATTCGAACCGCTGTAGACGGTTTTGCAGACCGTTGCCTAGCCGCTCGGCCACAAGACCATTATGGTATGCAAATGTATTAATTTTTATTAATCTATTATAATTATAGCTACATTTTTCACATCACCATTTATTGGGGGTGTTATTTTACTTATTTTGACAGCTATTTTTTCAACGCCTTCTAACTCTTTTTTAATACGCTCAACTATTCTGTAACCCACATTTTCTATCAATTTAGAAGGAATTTTCATTTCTTCAGTAACAATTCGATTAACTTCTACATAATCGATTGTATTTTTTAAATCATCGTTTATTGCAGCTTTTAAGAAATTTGTGTCTAAGGCAACATCAATCACATAATGTCCTCCTATTTTTGTTTCTTCTGGTAAACATCCATGATATCCATAGAGTTTAATTCCATTTAGCTCTATGCTATTTTTCATAATTACAATTTCATATTTATTTTTTTAATTCCTTCTTCCATACGTTGAATACATTCTTCTTTACCTAAGAATACAGCGATTTCGAACATACTAGGACCCATTACTGCACCGGTAACTAGGAATCTAAATAATGGAAGAACTGCACCAATACCTAATTCCTTGGAAGTAATAAACGCTTTAAATTTAGTTTCTAATACATTAGATTCAAACTCCACAATTTCTTTACATATTTCTATCCATTCTTTCATTAAAGAAGGAGAATGTTCATTCCATTTTTTACTTATAAGTTGTATATCAAAATCAGTAGGTATTTCAAGTAGGTATTTACCTTCTTTTAAAATATCATCTGGAAATACAGCTCTTTCTTTCATTAATTTACACACTACCTCCATTTTTTCCGAACTGTATTTTTCAATTGATTCTTCAGGTAGTAATTTGATAATTTCCTCGTTTGATAATTTTCTTAAGTGTTGTTGTTGAAACCATTTTGTTTTTTCAGCGTCAAATTTTGCACCTGCTTTTCCAACCCTTTCTAAGCTAAATGAATCTTCTAGTTCTGCTAGCGAAAATAATTCTTGATTTGTACCAGGGTTCCAACCTAAAAAAGCCAACATATTGATAAAAGCTTCAGGTAAATATCCTTTTTCTTTATAACCAGAGTATAGCTCGCCATCAGAAGTATGCCAATTAAGAGGAAAAACAGGGAAACCTAACCTATCTCCGTCTCGTTTAGAAAGTTTACCATTTCCATCAGGTCTTAATAACAGTGGTAAATGGGCAAATTTTGGAGCCTCCCAGCCAAAAGCATCATATAAAAGTACATGTAATGGTGCTGATGGTAACCATTCTTCACCTCTTATTACATGACTAATTTCCATTAAATGATCATCAACAATATTTGCCAAGTGATAGGTAGGCATACCATCACTTTTGAATAAAACTTTATCATCTATATTATTTGTGTTTACTACTACCCATCCTCTAATCATATCTTCAAAACGAACATCTGTATTTCGAGGCATTTTCATTCTAATTACATATTGTTCTCCTGAAGTAATCTTATTTTTCACTTCATCAGCAGATAAAGTCAATGAATTTTTTAAATTAGTCCTTGTAATACCATTGTATTGCCAGTTTGGCATTCCCATTGTTTTTGCTTGTTCTCTCGCTTTATCTAATTCTTCAGGTGTATCAAACGCATAATATGCATGACCACTATTCACTAATTTCTCAACAAATGGTTTATACATTTCTTTTCGCTCGGATTGAATGTAAGGACCAAAATCTCCTCCAATTCCTGGACCTTCAGTAGGCATTATACCACACCATTTTAATGCATCTAACACATAATTTTGTGCTCCTTCTACAAATCTAGTTTGATCCGTATCTTCTATTCGTATGATAAAAGTTCCCTTATATTTTTTAGCAAAAAGGTAATTGTATAATGCTGTACGAACACCTCCCATATGAAGCGGTCCTGTTGGTGATGGAGCAAATCTAACGCGTACTTTTTTTTCTGTCATTTTTCTATAATTTTAAGCAAAGATAATCGATGTATTTAATTATTTATACCTTCTTTGTTTTCTGTTTTTCTTCATTATCGTTTATCATAGTGTAATATTTTATATTTTAGTAGGTTATTATTATTTAACAGGATATTTTAAACTGCAACAAATGAATTATTATGATTCTTTATTAACTAACATAGATCGTTTTATACGTAAGTACTATCTAAATAAATTAGTTAAAGGGCTTTTAATACTTTCTTGTATTTTAATCAGCTCATTTCTTAGCATTACTAGTTTAGAGTTTTTTTTAAGATTTAATTCCTTTGTAAGGGCATTTCTTTTATTGTCTTTTATTTTAATCAATTTATATATTATTATTTTTTATATTTTTCTACCACTTCTCAAGTTATATTCATTTGGAAAGCGGATTTCTAGGGAGCAAGCTTCTTTGATCATTGGTTCTTTTTTCCCGGAAATTAAAGATAAATTATTAAATACACTTCAATTAACAAATCAGTTAGCAGCTACTTCAGATGAGTTAGATTTATTAAAAGCCAGTATTGACCAAAAATCAAAATCTATTCATCAAATTCCGTTTATTTCAGTAATTGATTTGAATCAAAACAAACGTTTTTTTAAGATTTTATTACCTCTTTTTTTATTGTTTTTTTTAATTGGAGTTTTTTATCCGTCTCTTATTGTACAAGGCTCTAAACGAGTTGTTTATTTTGACACAACCTTTGAGATTGAAGCTCCTTTCCATTTTTCTCTTTTAAATCAAACACAATTTATTTCAGAAGGGGATGATGTTACACTTAACATTCAAACACTCGGTGATATGTTGCCTGATAAGGTTATATTAAAAAGTTCGCTTGGTTCATATGTAATGAGTAAAAATTCTAAAATTGACTATTCTTATGTAATTCCTCATCTTACTGATGACATTCATTTTCATTTTGAAGGCAATGGATTTTTAAGTAAAACGTATACGATTAAGGTAATACCAAAATCTATTATTGGTGTTTTTGATGCGCGTTTAAATTTCCCATCTTATTTAGGGAGAGCAGATCAATTTATAAAAAACAGTGCTGATTTAGAAATTCCAGAAGGTACTATAGTTACTTGGAATATTGTTTCCAAAAACACTAAATCAATTGCGATATCTTTGAATAATACAAAAACAATGTATACTAACCCTTCTTTTTCTTTTTCTAAACGAATTAAAAACAATCAACGTATGTTCATTGAACTTATTAATGAAATGTCTTCCAAAAAAGACACGTTAACATATAATATCAAGGTTACTAAAGATTTTCCTCCTGAAATTTATGTAACGGAGAAGAAAGATTCAATTTCCGATGGGGTTCGCTATTTCAATGGTTCTTTAGCTGACGATTATGGATTAAGTAAACTTACCTTCATTTATACATTAAAATCGAAAACATCAAAAGTTGTTATTCCAATTACAAGTGGTACGCACACTTCTTTTTCTTATGCCTTTGATTTTAGGAGAGAAAATATATCAATGGATGATGATATAATTTATTTTTTCGAAATTTATGATAATGATGGTGTAAACGGCCCTAAGGTTACTCGTTCCGAACAATTTACGTACCATGTTCCATCCTTAGATGAAGTAAACGAATTGCGTGATCAAAAGCAAGAAACGATTAGAGATAATTTACAATCACTTTTACAAAAATCCAAACAGTTTGAAAAAGACATTGAAAAATTAAAAAAAGACATCATTAATGATAATACGAACGAATGGTCCAAACAAAATCAAATTCAACAATTAAAAGCCCAGAGAGAATCTCTAGAAAATGAATTACAGTCTTTACAAATGCAGTTGTCAGAAAGTTTGGACGAAAAATCACAGCTTACTGAAATAGATAAGGATTTAATAGAGAAACAAGATCTTATTCAAGAATTATTGAATCAAGTTATGGATGATGAACTTAAGAAATTGCTCGATAAGCTTCAAAATCTTATAAAAAACGAAACAGATAATAGCGAATTGGATTCAAAAGTTTCTAAACTAGAAACGAAATCTCAGGATATGCAAAAACAATTAGACAGAAGTCTTGAAATGCTTAAGAAAATGCAAGTAAATGAAAAAATAGATGCTATCGAAAACGAATTAAAGGAATTAGCTAAAGATCAAGAAAAAGTAAAGAATATCACAGAAGATAAAAAAATGCCTAATGATGTTCTTGAAAAGAAACAAGATCAAATTAATAAACGTTTCGATGAAATTAAAGAAGACTTAAATCAAATGAATGATTTAAATAAATCTTTATCCAAGCCATTAGAGATGAATAATACAAAAGAGAATGAACAATCAATCGAGAATGAGTTAAACAAAGCAAAAGAAAATATTTCAGAATCAAATGAAAAAAAGGCAGTCAAAAACCAACAAAAAGCAGCAGACCAACTCGAAAAACTAGCTTCTGATCTTAATAAAAGTCAACAAAAAGCGAATAAACAACAAAAGGGCGAGGATATAGATATGATAAGGGCTTTATTAGAAAATTTAGTTTCATTAAGTTTTGATCAAGAAGATATACTTAAGGGTTTTTCATCCGTCAATTCAAATCAATCTGTTTTTACTCAACAAGCAAGAAATCAAGCGTTTTTGATTGATAAATTCCGTGTTATAGAGGATTCTTTGTTACAACTTTCTAAACGTCAACCAAAATCTGCTACATTTATAGATAATGAGTTAAATTCTATTAACGCATCTCTTTCTATTGCTTTGTCTTCGATAGATGAACATACTATTAATTCTATTCCATATCAATTACAATATGTAATGACGGGTTTTAATAATCTTGCATTATTATTAAATGAATCACTTCAACAACTACAACAAGAAATGAAAGGAGAAGGTGGAAGTGGTTCGTGTGCCAATCCTAAGTCTGGAAAATCAGGTGAATCAGGTTTTTCCGATATGAAGGAGATTCTTAAGAAACAGTTAGAAATGCTAGAAAAAGGAAAACAGGATGGTGGTACGAAACCTAATGGTCAACAGAAAGGTTCGTCTGGTTTGAATGGTAAGCAAATATCAAAGATGGTCTCACAGCAATATTTACTTCGTCAACAGCTTGAAAAGATGCGTCATCAAATGAATAAACAAGAAGTTGGCTCTGGTAAACTGTTGACTCCTTTAATTAAAGAAATTGATCAACAACAAATAGACCTCTTAAATAAAAATTCTAATGCGAACTATATAAAACGTCAAAAAGAGATACTTACACGTTTATTAGAGAGTGAAAAAGCGTTTAAGGAAAAGGGTATGGATGAAAAAAGACAATCATCTGATGGAAAAAATCATCATTATAGTAACCTTAAGCCTATAAATCAGTATACCATTAAAAGTACAAAACAAATTGAAGTAATTCGTATATCTGAACCAGAATATAGGAAGTATTATAAGGATAAAATCAATTCTTATTTCAACGAAGTTTTGTAATTAGTGTTTACAAAATAAACTATCATGTCGGTTGATGCAATTGTTATTGAAAGGATAGAAATTGATTCAGATTTAAGTAATTTATCTATTATTGAATCTTTAATTGATAAACTTTGCGTTTCTATTCATATGAATGAAGATTTATACGGAAACGTGTTAATTTCTGTTACTGAGGCTTTTAATAATGCTGTTATTCATGGAAATTTATTAGTTCATACACAAAAGGTTTTGTTAGAAGTTTTTGAAGATGATTTTTCTTTTTCTTTCAAGATTTCTGATTCTGGTGTAGGTTTTAATTTTTTAGATATTCCAGACCCTACCTCTCCTGAAAATTTAGAAAAAGAAAATGGGCGAGGTATATTCCTTATAAAAAATTTATCTGATGATGTATCATTTACTAATAATGGGGCTACTATCATTATAAAATTCAATAAAAACCATGATTGATGTTTTTTTTGAAGATATTCCCGAATTTAATTTTGACGTTTTATTTTATTCGAATTGGATTGATTCTTTTGTAACGAAAGAAGATTTTTTACTTGGTGATTTAACACTCATTTTTTGTTCTGATCCTTTTCTGTTAGATCTTAATAAAAAACATTTAGACCACGATTTTTTTACAGATATAATCACCTTCGACTATTCACTTGATTGTCATATCTCTGGTGATCTTTTTATAAGTGTTGATCGTGTATTAGAAAACGCTAATACATTTAATGAACCTTATTTAATTGAATTACAGCGTGTTATAGCTCATGGTGTATATCATTTGTGTGGTTACTTAGATAAGACCGAAGATGAGATCTTACTCATGAGATCTAAAGAACAATTTGCTTTATCTTTGATTTCTTAATTGTTTCACGTGAAACAAGTTTTTACTCAGTCATAGCTTACTCTAATTTTGTATTTGGGGTAAAATTATCTCTCTTTATATTATGCTCGAAAAATACGATGTTATTGTTGTCGGTGGTGGTCATGCTGGTTGTGAAGCTGCGAATGCTGCTGGTAAATTAGGTAGTAAGGTTTTGCTTATTACGATGAATATGAATACCATTGCTCAAATGAGTTGTAATCCGGCTATGGGTGGAGTTGCTAAAGGTCAAATAGTACGTGAAATTGACGCTTTAGGTGGTGGTAGTGGTATTGTCAGCGATTTATCTGCTATTCAGTTTAGAATGCTTAATCTCTCCAAAGGTCCTGCTATGTGGTCACCACGCACTCAAAATGACAGAATGTTGTTTGCTGAAGAATGGAGATTGTTACTTGAGCGGAATAAGAATGTAGATTTTTGGCAGGATACTGCTACTTCTTTGATTATTGAAGGAGCTAAAGTTATTGGTGTAAAAACTGCTTTAGGAGTTTCTATTTATTCTAATTCGGTTATTCTAACTAATGGTACTTTCTTGAATGGTCTTATTCATTTAGGAGATAAGCAATTTGGTGGAGGTCGTGCTGCTGAATCTGCTTCTTTTGGTTTAACAGAAATGCTTATTTCTTTGGGTTTTGAGGCAGGTAGAATGAAGACTGGAACTCCTCCTCGTTTAGATGGGCGTTCATTAGATTATTCAAAATTCGAGATTCAACATGGAGACTCAGATCCATCTAAATTTAGTTATTCAACCCGAACAGCTCCTTTATCTAAACAGCATGCTTGTCATACTACGTATACATCTGAGTTAACTCACTCCATTCTAAAAACGGGCTTTGATCGCTCTCCTATGTTTAATGGTTCTATAAAAAGTACCGGTCCGCGCTATTGCCCAAGTATTGAAGATAAAATAAATCGTTTTGCAGATCGTGATCGTCACCAATTATTTATTGAACCAGAAGGTTGGAGAACATGTGAGATTTATTTGAATGGATTTAGCACTTCTTTACCTGAGGAAATCCAATTAGCTGCACTAAAATCCATTCCTGGTTTTGAATCGGTAAAAATGTTTAGACCTGGTTATGCAATTGAATATGATTATTTTCCACCTACTCAACTTAAACATACTTTAGAAACCAAATTAATCAACGGTTTGTTTTTTGCAGGTCAAATTAATGGAACAACGGGATATGAAGAGGCTGCTTGTCAAGGTTTAATTGCTGGTATCAATGCTCATCACCTTGTTAATCATCTAGATGCATTTATACTATCTCGATCTGAAGCTTATATCGGTGTATTAATTGATGATTTGATTACTAAAGGAACTAAGGAACCTTATAGAATGTTTACCAGTCGTGCCGAATATCGTATTCTTTTACGTCAAGATAATGCAGACATACGTTTAACTCCTCTTGCTCATAAAATTGGTCTTATTGATGATGAATCGATGCTTAGGGTTGATTTAAAAAATAGAGGTGTTCAATCTTTGAAGGATATTCTTAAATCTACAGGCATTAAACCCGTTGATGCTAATCCTATCCTTTCTTCTTTAGATAGCGCTCTTATTTCTCAACAAGTAAAGTCTACATCGATAATAACACGACCTAATGTTACCTTAAAGCATATTGCTTCTATGGACTCTACTATATCAGATGCTTTATTAGACTGGGATTCACAACACGAAGACGTTTCAATTCAAACAGAAATTCAATTGAAATATGAAGGTTATATCCAAAGAGAACAAGATATGGCTCTTAAAATGATTAAACTAGATGATTTACTTATTCCTAATGATGTTGATTTCAATCAATTTTCTAGTATATCTTTAGAAGCAAGGGAAAAATTTAATGCTATCAGGCCTGTTACCATAGGTCAAGCTTCTCGTATTAGCGGTGTATCACCTAGTGATGTTTCCGTCTTATTAATTTATTTAGGGAGATAGTTTCACGTGAAACAATTAAACACACTAATCGCCTGTCCTGTTTGTAGTCATTCAGTAAAGGAAGATCGTTTATCAGTTAAAGACTGGATGATTACCAAAACTATTTTTACGATTGTAAAATGCAGTTCTTGTGGTTTTCATTACACCAATCCTATTCCATGTGAGGAATCAATAGGAGCTTACTATAAAAGTGAAGAATACGTTTCTCATTCTTCATCAAAAAAAGGATTGATTAATTGGCTTTATAATTTTGTGCGTTCAATTACATTAAAACGAAAAGTTTCGTTGTTGAAGTTTCATTCGTCAGGCAAAGAATTGCTCGATATTGGTGCTGGCACGGGCCATTTTTTAAATGCATGTCAACAGGACTCGTTTTCAGTACAAGGACTAGAGCCAGATTTAGATGCGCGCGCTTATGCATTTTCAAACTTTCAAATTTCCTTAGAAGATATTTCTTTGCTTTCAAGCATAGAATCTCAATCAAAAGATATCGTAACGATGTGGCATGTTTTAGAGCATGTTTATCACTTAAAAAGAGATGTAGCAGATATTGTCCGCGTTCTTAAAAAAGACGGTGTGTTGTTTATTGCTGTTCCAAATATGAATTCATATGATGCTCAATATTATAAATCGCATTGGGCTGCGTATGATGTTCCTCGTCATTTGTATCATTTTCAACCCGAAACGATAAGGTTTCTCTTTGATCAATTTGATATGGAATGCATTCAAACTCTTCCTATGAAGTTTGATTCCTATTATGTGTCTATGCTCTCAGAAAAATACAAAGGAGGATCTTCTTTCTCTGCTATTTATCGAGGATTTCTATCCAATTTTAAAGGGAGAAAACAAGGATATAGTTCTCAAATATATGTTTTTAAAAAGAAATAAATTTTAGTTATAACTACTATTTTAAATTAGAGGTTCTATCCAATCACCATTTTCTTTTATTAACTCGATAAGAGCATCAACAGCATCATTTTCAGAAACATTTTTTCTAACAACTTCTTTTTCTTTGTAGAGGTGTATCTTGCCTGGACCTGTTCCAACGTAACCATAATCGGCATCTGCCATTTCACCTGGTCCATTTACGATACAGCCCATAATTCCTATTTTTAATCCTTTCAAATGTGCTGTTTTACTTCTTATTTTCGCTGTAGTTTCTTGCAAATCAAATAATGTTCTTCCGCAAGATGGGCACGATATGTATTCTGTTTTTGAAATTCGGGTTCGCGTTGCTTGAAGAATTCCAAAAGATAAATCATTTAAGAAGTTACTCGATTGATTGCCGCTTATCCAAATTCCATCACCGAAACCGTCAATAAATTGATTTCCTGCATCGCTTGAACAATATAATTGAAATTTTTCTTGTTCTTCTATTTTGTAATCATAACTTAATATAACAGGGTTTGTTATATTCATACGGTCAAGAATCGTTCTAATATACCTGTAAACTTGAGTTTTATTATCGAAGCTTGTTTTAATTACTAAAATAGCTTTTTTGTGATTTTTTATATAGTCTACAGGTATTTCATTTTCTAAAATTTCTTTAAAGAATACCATTTCAGAATCTATCTCGTTCTTTTCTGTTGCTTTAATTAGTGGGAAATAGTTTGTTTTATTTGAATACTTTTCTTTCCATATGTCGTAATCTACAACGATACCCAATGTACCTGGTGTTTCGAATAAAAGTTCATTTTTACCAATGTAAATATAATCGCTCGCTGTATCGAGTATATTCCATTTATCCAATGAAATTGAATATTGATATCCAATACCAAATAAATTTGCTGGATTAATCTCTTTTTTTGCGCTAAAATCACTAAAGACTACCGGTACGTGTTTTCCTCCAATGTTGAATATTTCAGTAGATTTACGTCTTGTGTATGTGAAGGGGTCGTAAGTTAATTCGTTTATTGAATCAATTTTTAATTCATTTTTCAGCAGATTTTTTTCGATTAGCATTTTTGCTACTGGTATTTCAAATTCGGGTTCTTCGGTTAATGAAACACGAATCGTGTCTCCTAATCCATCTTCTAATAATGCACCAATTCCAACCGCTGATTTAATTCTTCCGTCCTCTCCTTCGCCTGCTTCTGTAACCCCTAGATGAAGTGGATAAAGCATTGATTCACTTTTCATTGTAGCAACTAGTAATCTGTATGCTTGTACCATAACTAAGGTGTTACTTGCTTTCATGGAAATTACCAATTGATGAAATTTATTTTTCTCACAAATTCGAATAAATTCCATTGCTGATTCTACCATCCCTTCTGGTGTATCTCCGTATCTACTCAGTATTCTATCAGACAGTGATCCATGATTTGTTCCAATTCTAATTGCTGTTCCATGTTCTTTGCATAACAATACGAGTGGCGTAAATTTATCTTCGATTCGTTTTAATTCCTCTAGATAACTTTCTTTTGTAAATTCTATTTCTTCAAATTTTTTCTTGTCTGCATAATTACCTGGATTTACCCGAACTTTTTCTACATGTTTGGCAGCTATTTCTGCAGCATTAGGGGTGAAATGGATGTCAGCAATTAATGGTTTATGATACCCTTTTTCATTTAGTTTTTCACGAATTAAACCGAGGTTTAATGCTTCCTTTTTTGATGGCGCAGTCAATCTAACTAATTCACAACCAGCATCAATCATACGAATACTTTGCGAAACTGACCCTTCCGTATCCATCGTGTCAGTTGTGGTCATTGATTGAGGTAGAATAGGAAGGTTATCGCCAATTTTAACTGTTCCAATAATCACTTCTTGAGTTAAAGCTCTTTTTTTATTAAAATAGGAACTACAATAGTGCTGATTTATCATATTTTTATTTCTTATTTCTTTTCTCTTGTTCTGTAAAATTACATTAAAAAACAGTCTTTTTGGATAGTATTTTTTTCCTTTTAATGTTAATTTTTTTATTTAACCTTTAAATTTTTTTAATAAACGCTTTAAATCCCTTACCTTTGGTTAAAATTTATAATAAACATGAGTTTACCTACAATAACTTTTTCCAAAAATCACAATGCGGAGTTTTATAAAACGCTTCAACAACGTGTTAGAGAATATTTTAAAGAAAATAACATTTCACGTTATGCAAATGCGAGTATGGTAATAAAAACCATTTTTATGATTTCGCTTTATGTTGTTCCATTTATTTTAATGGTTACTCTAATTGATACACCATGGATCGCTTTTTCGATGTATGTTATCATGGGATTTGGAATGGCAGGAGTTGGTTTATCGATTATGCACGATGCTAACCATGGTTCATATTCAAAAAATGAGCGCGTTAATAAATTACTAGGGCTTGTAATTAACGGTGTTGGTGGCTCAGATGTAAATTGGAGAATTCAACATAATGTATTACACCATACCTATACTAATGTTTCTGGGATGGATGAGGATATCAATCCTGGTATTGTAATGCGGTTTTCTCCCCATGAAAAAAGAATGAAACTTCATAAATACCAACATATTTATGCTTGGTTTTTTTACGGTCTAATGACTTTCATGTGGTGTACTACTAAGGATTTTATTCAAGCAAAACGGTTTAAGAAATATGATTTATTAAAAACACAAAATATAACTTACGCTTCTCTGCTTAGAAATATTATTATTACAAAGGTTTTTTACTTTTCAATTATTTTCACTTTACCAATTTTGTTTTCTACACTTCCTTTATACGCTATTATTCTTGGTTTCTTCTTAATGCATTTTATTGCAGGTGTCGTACTAGCCGCTATTTTTCAACCAGCACACGTTATTCCTTCTTCAACGTATCCTGTTCCTGATAATTCAGGAGTAGTTGATGCGGATTGGGCGGTAAATCAAATTTATAATACGGCTAATTTTGCTCCAGGATCATCATGGTTCTCTTGGTATGTAGGTGGCTTGAATTTTCAAGTTGAGCACCATTTGTTTCCTAATATTAGCCATGTTCATTATAAGGCGCTTTCAAAAATTGTAAAAGAAACTACGAGTGAATATAACCTTCCTTATTTTTCTTTTAAAACTTTTTATGGAGCAATTAGAGAGCATACAAAGATGCTTCGTGATTTGGGTACGAAAGATTTTGCTCCAGGAATTCATTAATTAAGTTTATGCTAGTTTAAATCCTCCACGTTTTCGTGGAGGATTTTTTTTATCTTTTTTTTATGCGTTTTGATAAATTTGTTTGGGCAGTGAGATTAACTAAAACTCGTTCAGAAGCTTCTGATTTTATATCTCGGGGAAAAATAAGGTTAAATCAAATTGAGGTTAAACCTTCAAAAGATCCTAAAATTGGGGATATTATTTATGTTCATAAAAACGCAGCTGTTTTTTCTTATAAAATTGTTTGCTTACTCGAAAAAAGGATTGGCAGCAAATTAGTTCAGTTGTATATAGAGGAAATTACTCCAATTGAAGAACTTGATAAATATAGAACATACAACGAAGCGCAAAAAGTTTATCGCGATATGGGTTCAGGTAAGCCATCTAAAAAAGACCGTCGAACACTCGATGATTTTTTGGATTTTTAGTTTCAATTCCTTAATTTGGTGTTAAATGAAAAAGTCGCTTGAAAATATCAAACGACTTTTTGTGATTAATGTATTGTTATTATTAGAGCAATTCGTTCGCTAAATTTGCCAACTCAGATCGTTCTCCTTTTTCAAGTTTAACTTGCGAAAACAGCAATTGATTTTTTAGTCGATCTATGATATATGCTAATCCACAACTATGCTCATCTAAATAAGGGGTGTCTATTTGTTTTACATCTCCTGTAAAAATGATTTTAGTATTTTCACCAGCTCTTGTTATAATTGTTTTTACTTCGTGAGGCGTTAAGTTTTGTGCTTCATCAATAATAAATAAGATATTAGATAAGCTTCTTCCACGAATAAAAGCAAGAGGGGTAATCATTAATTTACCTTCTTTTTCCATGTCAACGATAGCCCTATGTTTTTTCTCATTTTCACCAAATTGTGATTTAATGAATTTTAGGTTATCCCATAAAGGCTCCATGTAGGGCGATATTTTTTCTGTTGCATCCCCTGGTAAAAAACCGATTTCTTTATTTGAAAGTGGAACTAAAGGTCTTGCTAATATGATTTGTTGGTATTGATTGTGCATTTCAAGTGCACTAGCTAGGGCAAGTAAGGTTTTTCCAGTACCTGCTACTCCTTGTATTGCCACTAATTTTATATTATTATTGAGAAGTGCGTGAAATGCAAATGCTTGTTCTGCATTTTTTGCTTTTATTCCATACACAAATGGTTTGTCAACCCGGTCTATATGGTCTGTAACTGGATTGTAATAGGCTAGAGTTGATGTTTTACCATTTTTTAATATATAGTATCCATTTGCTACTTTTTTATCTCCTAGGATGCCGTTTTCAGGAATTGATTCTTTTGTATATAGGTTTCGAATAATGTCTGAATCTAAATGCTCAATGGAATAAAATGAAGTGTCCTCTAGTGTTTCAGCATCTACTTTACCGGTCTCATAATCTTCAGACATTAAGCCTAAGGCTTTTGCTTTGATTCGAAGGTTTATGTCTTTTGTGACTAGTATCACATCTTTGCTTAGGTATTCTTCTTTTAATACGAGCGCTGTGTTAAGGATTTTATGATCATTTTTCCCAACAGAAAAAATATGTTCCGCATTTACTAATTTCGGAGAAGTATCAAGTACAATCTTTAATTTTCCTAGTTCATTTCCTAGTTTTATCCACTCTTGAAGATTGGTGTTGTTTGTTATTTTATCTATGAAACGAATCACCTCTCGGGCTGCAAAGTTTTTTGTATCGTTTCCAACTTTAAATTTATCTAACTCTTCCAATACCGTGATTGGAAGTACGACATCACTCTTTTTAAAGTTATTGATTGAATGATGATCGTGAAGTAATACAGATGTATCTAACACGTAGATTTTTTGTTTCTTAGCCATGACAATTTTTTTTACTAAAAGTACTTGTGAAAGAATTCACGTTTACTGTCAACTCAACGATTTTTTAAACATGCGTTGTGAATAGCAAATAGTGTAAAGAAAAGTTAATAATCCAATAGCTGTTATTTCCTATATTTTCCTAGGAGTACAACTCTATTAACGCTTCTTAAACAGAAATTGATTTTTCAATGAACTCACATTAAATTTACAATTATTTAATGATTTAAACAAATAAATCTTGCGCAATTTGATCTGCCCAATTTTTACCTTTTTCCGTTAAAATGAAGTGTTTATTATCAATGAAACCAATTTCTTCTTTTATAAATGCTTGAATCTTATTTTTCAAATTTGTTTCAGTGGGAATGAGTTTTTTTAATTTTTCTAATTCTATGCCCCATTTTGTTCTCAAACCTATTAAAATGAGTTCATTATATTTATTTTTTATGCTAAGTAATTCGTATTCGTACTTTGGTTTTTTTTCAATTATACCTTTGATATACTCTTTGTTGTTTGCGATATTCCAAGAACGATAATTTTCGTCGTAAGAATGTGCCGAAGGTCCAATGCCAATGTATTTAACTCCCTTCCAGTAATTTGAATTATGTTTTGAAATATAACCTTGTTTTGCGAAATTTGAAATTTCATAATGTTCAAATTCATTTTCTATAAGTAGTTGTTGAAGCAGTGAAAATTGAGGTGTTTGATCTTCATGGACTGGTTCTTGTATTTTTCCACTAGCAATCCACGCTTTTAATTTTGTTTTTGGTTCGATGGTGAGGCAATATGCGGAGATGTGTTTTACTCCTAATGAGATTGCTTTTTTGATTTGCAACTCCCAATCGGCTAATGAAAGTGAGGGCAAACCATACATCAGGTCAATACTTATGTTTTCAAATCCTTCTTTTATAGCCAATGCGATGCTGTTTTCGCTTTGATCTACTGTATGAGCTCGATTCATCCATGTTAATACTTCTGGGTCAAATGATTGTATTCCGATACTCAATCGGTTTATTCCAGCGTTTTTCCAAACTTCAAGTTCCCCCTTTGTAACATCGTCGGGGTTACATTCTAAGGTTATTTCTGCATTTTTACTGATGGTATAGTTTGAATAAATTGTATAGAAGATACTTTCTAACTCGGTTTTTGAAAGTAGACTAGGTGTACCACCACCAAAATAGATGGTTTCAATTTCTTCTTGTTGGATACTTAGAGCACGAGATCGTAGTTCATCATTCAGTGCGGCAATCATTTCTTTTCTGTAGCTCTTGAATGTTGTGCTGAAATGAAAATCACAGTAAGTGCATTTGTTTTTGCAAAAAGGAATGTGAATGTAAATACCTGCCATGTTTATAGTTTTAAAAATCGTGTTTGTATGGTTCTTGTTTTAGTATGTACTAAAATGAGATAGATGCTTTGTTCTAATTGACTTATCGGAATCTGTTCTATTTTTTGACCTTTACCTAATATTGTTTGAATGATTTTACCTTCGATACTAC
The DNA here is from genome assembly GCA_945897755.1 of Chryseobacterium gleum. Lineage (GTDB taxonomy): Bacteria > Bacteroidota > Bacteroidia > Flavobacteriales_D > Crocinitomicaceae > CANHVK01. The sequence continues at coordinate 37,367 of CAMDGH010000011.1, forward strand.
AAATTTGAATAGATTCTATCATTTCATTCTTAGAGATTACTTGAGTGTATTCTAAATGAGTAGGGTTTGGGGACACTTGGATGTCACTGTTTCCTTTTATTATGGTACATATATTTTCAGAAAAGGAACTATTAAATTTCATGTCTGTGATGTTTGATTGAGCGAAAACATCATTAGATTCATTTGTAAATGTAAATTGAGCTGGAATTATGCTATTTGCGTTCAATCCATCACCACCGCTATCATCAATTTTAAAGGTGTAGCAACCCTCTCTTAAACAAAATTTAACTTTAATAATTGGGGCTTGTAGGTTAAAATAATAGGGTCCGCCTTTGTAGATGGCTTTACCGTTTTCATCTACTAACTTCCACTGAGTTTCTTGCCCATTTTCATCCAATTGAAAAGAGAGGTGATTTTGTTTTGTTTCTGTTTCAATTGTAAAACTACTTTCGATGGTATTATTTGCTAAAGTTGTTTCTATTTTGTTGGATGTTATGTGTGCTTTGAAGGTGTGATTTCCGGATTCAAACAATTGTGATGGAAGGTAGAATGTATCAACTTCTGAGGGGAACAGTTGACCATTCCAGTTACTTTCTATGGTTTTCCCTTGGTCAAATTGATAAGTTAAACCTACTGTTTTTAAGGTGTCCTCCCCGTTATTTTGAATTATAATGAAGGGTTTTATTTCAACTTCACAAAATCGTTCTCTTAGGTTTGTCCCTTGAAAAGGGAGCGCTACATCATGTTTTTTTGATTGTATTAAATAGCTCCCTTTTATTTCTTTATTTTCTGTTTTTGTTGGGTCTAACCAATCTTTCAACCGATTGTCAAAAACACCATCACCCTCCCATGATTCACTTATTTTTCCATAATAATCTGTCAGAAAAAGCGCATTACAGCCAGAATCACCACCTTGTAGCTGACCAATAACCTGACCTTTTTCATTAAATAGGGGTGATCCTGAGGATCCAATTTCTGTTATTCCAAAATCCCAATTCGTACGCCAATGTAATGCATTTTCTCCAAGAGAAAATGCATCTGTGCATAAGGTGTCGAAATCAAGCGAAATTTTTTTAATATCACCAAAAGGATGGTGTATTCCAATCCCTTTTTTGGGAATATTACCACTTGCATCCCAGCCATTATAGAATACATTCCAGGATGAGTCGGGATGTTTTGTTAGTTCGCACAGTAAAAAATCTGTTTTTTTATTCAGTGATTTTAGCATTGCGTTGTGAATTACTTTGTCTTTTAGTGCGTCTTTTGAAGGAATTCCCTGCCCGCAATTTGTTCCTGTTGAATCACTTTCCCATCGGAAACGAAAAACCCAATTACTAGGATCAGTTCCACAGTGATAAGCGGTCAATAAATATGGTTTTATCGGCCCGCTTGTTGTATTCATCATAGTTCCAGTACAAAGACCACCTGCATCATTTAGAATAAATACAACACTATTCCGTGCATTTTCATAAGCACTTCCTTGGGGACAATTAACATCATAATTACATTTACCACTGTTATTTAATCCTCTTTTTAGTTTTGGGTTTATCTCTCTATATCCATGAATAATTTTCCCAATGCGAATAGTACTACTTTCAATTAAAGAATTAGTTTCAAGTAAGGTTATGAATATAGTGTCGTCTTCTATGAGTTCTGTTCCAATACTATTTAGTGCTGAATTGTTTTTGTGTGTAAATTCTGTTTTATTTCTTTTATGATTTGCACCTGTGATATAAAGAACACTTCCTTTCGTTAGGTAAAATTGTTCAAAAATAACATTTATCGAATATGCAGTCTTACAGCATATTCCAAGTTGAATAACATGTTGGTTATTTTTATTTATAAATGATTTTCCGTTTTTACGAATATCTATTGATGTTTTTATTGGAATTCCATATTGGAATATTTTTTCCCGTTGTGTTTTTTGTTCTACTTCTTTTTTCTTTTTTTCCTTTTGAGAATCGATGCTATCGAAAGCTATGATAGGGATGTTATCGAAGTCCAATTCGCTTAAAAAGTGAAATGTATCCTTTTGTTTATCTTGGGAATAAGTATCAACAAATAATACGCACGATACGAATAAGCTAATAAACCATGGCTTCATATTATTCTCTAATTTAAAAGGTGTTTAGTTTACACATCGCCTTTGTTTGAAAGTAACACAGCTACTTTATGTGTGTGTGGGAAATGAGCTAACAAAATAATCAGTATTACTGTGATTGGAACACTTACAATCATGCCAATGATGCCCCACATGCTTCCCCAAACGGCTAAGGAGATGAGTGCAACCAATGGGCTAATATTTAAGGACGAACCCATTATTTTTGGCTCTACGACATTACTAATCAATAGCTGTATTATGATTAAAATGAGTAGGATAATTCCTGGATATTGCAGATCTATGTACTGAATGATTGCGAATAAAAACGGGAGGCTTACGGCTAAGAAAGGACCTACTACAGGTATGTAATTTAATGTGAAAATTAAAAGCGCCCATAAAAAAGGAAAATGTAATCCCATAAAGTATAGGCTTATAAAGCAACAAGTTGCTGATATAAAACAGATAAATGTTTTTAATCCAAGGTAATTTGTAATTGATTTTTCAATGTTATTTAATAATAACTTCGATTGATTTAGGTTCTTTTTATCTAGAAATAGAAGCCCTATTTTTCGTTTATAGTTTGTTTCTTCGATGATTAAAAAAAGCAGGTAAAATAATATAATTACAAGGTTTCCTGTGAAGGAAGTGATCGAATTTAAGATAGGATTTATGAACTCAGAAAAGTCAAATTTCATCATATTTTTTTGCAACTCTAAGGAAAGATTTATCTGAAAATGATCGGTAAGTTGTTTTAGAATTACATCACTATTTTTTTTGTAGTGCACCCATGATTTAGCTAATTCTAGAATTTGGATATAGATTGAGTTTATCAGTAAACTGATGATTAAAAATAAGGCAGAAGCAGCAATACTGTTTTTTAACCATGATGGAAATCGTGTTCTTATATACACATTCTTATCGCTTAGTCTCCTTATTGATCGAATTAAGAAATACATCAAGAATGCAATCATTATCGGTAATAGGATGGCTTTTCCTTTAACCAATAGAAAGCCCACCCCGATGAGAAATACTACTGAATAGGTAAGCCGTTTTAATTCCATGCCTTATCTTTTTTTAAACGAATGCTAATGTAGTTAAATTGATTTAAAAAACCTTATCATCTTATGTTCCCCTTTTTTGCTTGAAGATTAAGTTTTAGTGACCAGTTTATTGTGTCAAAATTAGGATTGCTTTTTAACCTGATTTAATTAACTAAGGACATAAATGCTTAAATCATATTTCGCACATGTGTAAATCCGATTATTAACATGCGTAAAGCCACCCGATTTTAGAAATAGATGCAACAACAAACAATTCGATAAATCAAATTATTGATTTTAAAACAACTTCGGTTCAAACATTTAGTGCAACTTTGTAAGATAAAGAGTTGCTTCATTAAAAATTATAAACATTAAATAATTGACAGAATTTTATGCTTTTTAACTCAATAAACTTTGCTCTATTTTTACCGATTGTTTTTATACTATATTGGTTCGCAACTAAAGGAACTTTAAGACTTCAAAATATTTTACTACTCGTTTCAAGTTACTTTTTTTATGCTTGTTGGGACTGGCGGTTTATGTTTTTACTAATCTTCTCGACCTTATTGGACTACTATACTGGTATTAAGATACATGAAGCTGCAAACCAAAGAAAGAAATTGTTTTGGCTTTGGTTAAGCATAGGAATAAATTTAGGTTTTCTAGGAGTTTTTAAATACTATAACTTTTTTGCGGAATCATTTGCAGATGGATTGTCTCTGTTAGGATTTAAAACAAATTTAGGTTCTTTACAAGTGATATTACCAGTAGGTATTTCTTTTTATACTTTTCATGGTCTTTCATATGTTATTGACCTCTATAAAAACAGAATAAAACCTGAAAGAAACTTTATTGATTATTCTGTTTTTGTTAGCTTTTTCCCTTTACTTGTGGCTGGACCTATAGAAAGAGCAACACATCTTTTACCTCAAATTCTTAAAAAAAGGGAGTTTGATTATTTAAAAGCGGTTGATGGATTGCGACAAATATTGTGGGGCTTATTCAAGAAAATTGTCATTGCTGATAATTGTGCGGAATATGCTAATACAATTTTCAATAATTCATCAGACTATTCTGGAAGTACGCTTGTTTTAGGCGCATTATTTTTTACATTCCAAATCTATTGTGACTTTTCAGGTTACTCTGATATTGCATTAGGTACAGCCCGATTATTTGGAATAGACCTTTTAAGGAATTTTGCTTTTCCGTATTTCTCACGAGACATTGCCGAATTTTGGAGACGTTGGCACATTTCGCTATCCTCATGGTTTAAGGATTATCTTTATATTCCCTTAGGTGGCAGTAGAGGCGGAATGTGGATTAAGATACGAAATACCTTTATCATTTTTCTTGTGAGTGGTTTTTGGCATGGTGCTAATTGGACTTTTATTATTTGGGGTTTTCTAAATGCTTTATATATAATGCCATCTATTATTTTAAATACTAATAGAACTCATTTAAATATTGCTGCAAAAGGTAGATTACTGCCAACGATAAAAGAATTCTTGGCTATTGCATTAACTTTTAGCTTGACAGTATTTGCTTGGATTTTCTTTCGTGCAGAGAATGTTAGACATGCTATTACCTATATATCTGAAATTTTTTCTAGCTCTTTGTTTTCAATTCCCCATTTCCCAGGGATAAGGAAAGCTGTTTCAATTGTTTTTCTGACAGGTATATTCTTAATCGTTGAATGGCTTGGGAGAGAACAACAATATGCAATTGCAAATTTAGGCGCAAAATGGTATAAGCCAATTCGAATGGCAATATATTATATAATAGTAATAGCAATAGTTATCTATGGCGGTGAACAACAACAATTTATTTATTTTCAATTTTAGGATATAATATGAAAAAATTTATATACAATTTATTGATATTTGTTGTCACAATATTTCTATTAATCATTGGTATTTCTTTTTTAGCAGGGGGCTATACTGACCCTTTTTATGTAAGATTTACTACTCCAAAACAGAAAAACCTAATTATTGGGACTTCTCGTGCTGCTCAAGGTCTACAGCCTGAAGTTTTTAATGAGATTTTAAATACCACTATTTTCAATTATGCCTTTACTCTTGCCCATAGTCCTTTTGGTAAGGTTTACTATGAAAGCATATTGAAAAAACACAATAAAGAAAAAAATGGGATATTCATCATAACTGTTGACCCCTGGTCTATATCTAGTTCGTGCAATAACCCTAATGATTTAACTCAATTTAAAGAAAACAATTTATGCTTGAATAATACAAAATATGTAAATTTATACCCTAATCTAGAGTATCTATACAAAAACCTGAAAGGAAATTATGAAGATATAATTTTCCCTCATTCAAAAAGTGTGTTTTTACATAACAATGGTTGGTATGAAGTTAATTGTATTCCAATGGATAGTGCTTCTGTTAATAGTAGGATTTTTAATAAGATAGAAACTTACAGAAAAGAGCATTTACCTAAAACAAAATTTTCTCAGGTCAGATTAGATTATCTTTTGCAAACTTTAAAATACTTCAGAAACTATGGCAAGATTTATCTAGTAAGGCTTCCAATACATAGACGTATGATGGAAATTGAAAACGAGATAATGCCCAACTTTGATAATGTAATAAAGAGCGCAATAGAATTATCAGATGATTATTTAGATTTAACAGTCAAAAATGATGATTATATTTATACAGATGGAAATCACCTATATAAATCATCAGGTAAAGATGTTTCTGAGCTAATAGCTAATTGGATTAAAAAAAACAATAAAGCACGAACGCCTAACATATAAGGCTTAAACGCTGCGTAGCGATAGCGTAGTTGCGGTTTTAGCCCGTGTTGACATTAGCTTTCGCTATGCCACGTCTCTTTTTTATGGGGATTCAAAAAAATGGGTTTAGATTTTGAGTTGAAAAGTCATTTTCAAGCA